>JANMLE010000738.1:0-11503 GCA_031372385.1 Planctomycetota bacterium
GAGATGGTCTTGTAAAGAAGGGCTGGCTGGAATCGCACGGCAGGATGGTAGGCAGCTTCGAGGGATGGACCTCCGCGTCGAATCTCGCGGGCGATGGAATTGCCACGGCGAACCGTGTCATTTGCCGTCATCTCACCGGACGATGCCGATGAATGAGTGGGAAGCAGTGCGACTCATGCAAACCCCATGATTTCAAGTAAAAAAGCCTTGCCCGCAGTGTCTGTGGGCAAGGCTTCAGAAGTCGGGATGACAGGATTCGAACCTGCGACTTCCTGGTCCCAAACCAGGCGCTCTAGCCAAGCTGAGCTACATCCCGAACGTTGCGGGGACAGTCTAGGTGGGACGCTGCCGGTCGTCAACAAGCTCGGCAAAACTCGCCTGCGGGCTTGTCAGCCCGTCCCACAGGTATTCGACGGGCTGTTATTTGACGGGGGCCGTGGCTGCGGCGAGCGTGTCCAAGAAGCCCTTCAGTTGTTTGCTGCGGACCGGGTGCTGCAGTTTGCGGACGGCCTTGGCTTCGATCTGGCGGACGCGTTCGCGCGTCACCTTGAAGATCCGGCCGACTTCTTCCAGCGTGTAGGTGTAGCCGTCGCCCAGGCCGTAGCGCAGCTTGATGATTTCTCGCTCGCGGTAGGTCAGTGTCTTCAGGACGACATCGATCTTGTCCTTGAGCATCTCCTGCGTCGCCGAGTTCACCGGGCTCTCGGTCGAATCGTCTTCGATGAAGTCGCCGAAGTAGCTGTCTTCGCTTTCGCCCACGGGGCGGTCCAAGCTGATCGGATGGCGCGAGATCTTGAGCACGCGGCGGGTTTCTTCGAGGCTCACGCCCGCGGCTTCGGCGGTTTCTTCGATGGTCGGTTCGCGGCCCTTCTCTTGCAGCAGTTTCTTGCTGACTTTGCGGAGCTTGGACATCGTTTCGATCATGTGGACCGGGATGCGGATCGTGCGGGCCTGGTCGGCGATGGCCCGGGTGATTGCCTGGCGAATCCACCATGTGGCGTACGTCGAGAACTTGTAGCCCCGGCGGTACTCGTACTTGTCGACCGCCCGCATCAGTCCCGTGTTCCCTTCCTGGATCAGGTCGAGGAAGCTGAGGCCGCGGTTGCGGTACTTCTTGGCGATCGAGACCACCAGACGCAGGTTGCCGCCCGACAGTTCGCGCATCGCCTGTTCGTAAGCGGCGAAGCGTTCGTGAATCGACTCGATGCGCTCGGCGAGACTCTTGGGGGTCTCGAGCGTCATCAGTTCCAAGTCGTGGAGTTCCTTCTGCAGGTTGGCGCGTTCGTCGCGGGCCGACTTCAGGTTCTTCATGCTGTCGATCTGGCGCTGCAGTTCCAGCATGCGGCGCGAGATCTGTTCCATGCGGCGCATGGTCGGCTGCAGGCGCTGGGTTCGCAGGCTCAACTCTTCCAGCAGCGTCACCATCTTGCGGCGGCGATGTTCCAGACGCAGTTTGGCGGCAGCGATTTCGGCGGCCGGGTGTGTGTGGTCGAGGTTCCGGAAGATTTCAAAGTCGTGGATGCTCTTGGCCCGCAGCGTTTCGAGCGTCTTCAAGTTGTAGGGCATGCGGCCGAGGATCTGGTTCTTTTCCAAACCTTCGGTGACCGAGACCTTGATCGTGCGGTCGAACGGAAGTTCGCCGAGGTGGACCTTGTTCAGGATGTCGATCGACAACTTCAGCGCGTAGTCGCTTTCCAGCAGGTGCCGGCGGAAGCGCTTGCGGGTGACTTCGATCTTCTTGGCCAGCGAGATTTCCTGTTCGCGCGTCAGCAGGGGGATTTCGCCCATCTGCGTCAGGTACATCCGGACGGGATCGTCGATGCGGCGCGACTTGTCCTCACCCGGTTCCTTGGGCTTGGACAGTTTGGTTTTCAGCGGCCGCTTGCGGAGATCGTCGAGATTCGGCGGCAGCTTGGAGTCGGGGACGATATCGAGGCCGAGTTCGTCCAGCGACATCAGCAGGCTGTCGAGCTTCTCCGGATTGACGGCCTCGTCCGGCAGGTAGTCATTGACCTGCGTGAACGTCAGGAACCCCTGCTGTTTGCCGGTTTCAATCAGCCGGTTCAGATTTTCGTCGAGTCGGTGCATCTGGAGTTCCTCCGAAAACAATGAGAGTCAGTTAGATTCTCGCATCGCCTGAAAATGCATTCCCGCCACACCCCGCCGCCGTCGGATCCTTTGGACGGTCGGCGTGCGTTCAACTCAGATCGACCCTGCCGCCCCGTTGACGATGAAACTGAGATGCCTTGAGGAGCAGCTCACGAGTTTCGTCGGTCAATTTTCTGGTTTCCTGCGGCCGCTCGATGAGTGAAGTCTGTGTGGCTTGGTGCAATTCCTGCGTACGACGCCACTTCAATTTGTCCAAATTTCGCCGGATCAACCCTTCCGGGTGATCAGTTCCCCGTTGTGCGGCAGCGTCCTGCGCCAGTCGATTCGCGAGTTCCCTTTCGCGTGCCTGATCGTCCAACCAGACGACCAAGCCCTTCATGTCCGGGCATTCCCCGCGTGACAGCACCCTGTCGAACGTGGGGGGCCAACCTTCATCCGCCAAATCAAAGCAGACGGTCAGCAAATCTCGCAAAACCTCGTTCCTGATGTCGTCGGTTCCAATCTCGCTTCGAACGACATCAATCATATCCGGTGAAGTAAAGAGGAGCTGGAGCAATTCAGACTCCAACTGATCGTCTTTGGATTGAGTTTGCTGGAGTGAAAGGATGGACCGCCTTCGTCCGTTCTGTGCAGCTTCACCGGATGATTCGGTTGCGGGAACTTTCCGTTCCGCCGGACGACTCGATGAGGTTTTCTTCTGACCTCGCAGCTCCGACAACCGCTTTCGCACATCCTCCTCGGGCAACCGGAGTCTTGGTGGTAACCGGCTAATGAGCAGCTTTTCCTTATCCGTCCCCATGATCCCCGGAGACACAACCAACAGTTCCAGCATCCCGTCGAGCACCCGCTGCCGGGCGTCCAATGTTTCGACCCCGTACCGATTGATCAGCAGCCGCAGTTCATATTCCGCAACTTCCGGAGCGGTGTCGATCAATCGTTCCATCGCGGCCACTCCATGTGCGGCCAGATATTCGTCCGGGTCCAAATTGCCCGGCAACGTCAGCACCCGCAGATCCACGTCTTGGGCGAGGAACTTCATCAGTGCCCGTTCCGAGGCTTTCTGTCCCGGATCGTCACCGTCGTACACCAACACCACCCGACGCGCCAGACGCTTCAGCAACGTCACGTGCGATTCTGTCAACGCGGTTCCCAGAGTCGCCACGACATTCATCAATCCGGCTTGGTGGGCCTTAATGCAATCGGTGTACCCCTCCATCACCAACACGGTCCCGGTCTTCTTGATCGCCTCCCGCGCCCAGTTCAATCCGAAACAGAGACGGCTCTTGTGAAAGACGGGGCTTTCGTCGCTGTTCAAGTATTTCGGTGCTTCCTTCCACGAATGGTCGGGAAGGATTCGTCCCCCAAATCCCACAGTGTGGCCGCGTTCGTCGTGAATCGGAAACAGCACGCGATCCCAGAACTTATCCGTACAACCGTTACCGTCGGTCCGTTCCTTGATCAGCCGGGCCCGCAACAGCAGATCCGAATCGAAAGTTCCCCTGGACCGGCGCAGCAGCCACTCCCGATCATCGGGCGAATACCCCAGATGGCAGCGTGATATCGTCGCTTGAGTGAATCCGCGCTCTTTCAGGTAATGCCGAGCCCGTTCCGCGACTGCCGAGGCGAGCAGACAATTGTGGAACTCCTCCTGCGCCCAAGCCAACACCTCGTACAGGCGGGGCTTTTCCGGCGATTCGGACGCACCGCGCCGCAGCTTGGTGGGAAGTTCGAGATGAGCCCGCCGGGCAAGAAATTCCAACGCATCGCGGAATCCCAGGTTGTCGTGCTTCATCAGGAACGAAAAGCAGTCGCCCCCTTCATTGCACACCCAGCACTTGTACGACTGCCGTTCGGGGTTCACGGTGAATGACGGGTTGTGGTCCTGATGGAACGGGCACAATCCCTTGAAGACCCGCCCCCCCTGCTGGGGCTGAAGGGAAATTGTCTCGCCGATGAGTTGGACGATATCCGTGCGGGACCGGACCAATTCCTTGAAGTCCTCTGGTGTCGTTCCGTCCACGAGCAAGCCCCCGTCACCGCGCGCCGATTCACTCATCCGCCACCAGTCGCGCGCATCACACAACGACCCTCAGAACCCAGACCGCAAGAACTCACAACGAAACAAACAAGACTCAAATCGGGGCACACGAAAACACGCTTCGGCTTGCAACCCCGGCAATCTTCGACGAACACAACGCGAGGACTCGCCGGTTGCGATGAAGACGGACATCGTCGTCTGGCGGACTCCCGCCAAGGGGTTGACTTTTCTGGTCCCGAGAATCAGTTCCGTTGGAACTTCTGGCTCAACCGGCGTGATTCTAACCGTCGGTCGTCAACGGTCAAGCAGCGCGGTCCTTTCGTCGGCCGGCAATTCCCGAATCTTCAATCGGGGCTATTCCACCGAATGTTTTCTGATTTGGACAATTGCATGCTTTCCCCACCCCTGGGGTCGATTTCGGACCGATCGACCCGCGCGGCAAGGTCCGCTTGATCGTGTCGAACCCGTGAAGTCGACACTTGGTTCGCGTGTTTTCAGTCCGCTGATTCAGGCTGGCGGCAATCGCAGTTGCCGGCTGATGTCGGTTGACGGTAGCCGAGCTTTCGCGAGAAATCCCGTCGCCGCTGGCTCCGGGTTCAACGAAGTGTTTCTTTGCCTTCAGTCAGTCTTTCACCGCTTCAAACAGCGGTGAGTGATAAATCCGCAGTTGGCGAGCCCAGTACTTCACCAGCACTCCCAGCGTCGACAGGCCGTACTTGACGCTGCGGCGAAAGTTGATGCTGCTGGCTTCGTCGAAGTAACGGACGGGAACCGGAATGTCGCCGAGCTTGAATCCGAAGTGGACCGCCTGGGCCAGGAATTCACTGTCGAACACGAAATCGTTCGAGTTCCTGTCAAACGGGATCGTCTCCAGAACCTCGCGCCGGTACGCGCGAAACCCGCTGTGAAAGTCGCCCAGGTTTTGGCCCAGGGCGATGTTCTCGACCAGCGTCAGGCATCGGTTCGCGATGTACTTCCACCGTGGCATCCCACCTGCCAGCGCCTCCTGACGGGTGCGAATCCGGGATCCCATGATGAAATCGCAGGTGCCCAGCCGAATGATCTCCACCGCGATCGGGATGACGCGGCTGTCGTATTGGTAGTCGGGGTGGATCATGACAACCACGTCGGCATCGTGGTCGAGCGCGAGTTTGTAACAGGTCTTCTGGTTGCCGCCGTAACCGAGATTCTTTTCGTGCCGGACGACCGTCAGTCCGAGCCGCTCGGCGATTTCCACGGTGTTGTCGCGGCTGCAGTCGTCCACAACGATGACTTCGTCCACGGCACCGGGAGGGATGTCCCGAACCGTCCGCTCCAGAGTGTGCGCCGCGTTGTACGCCGGCATCACCGCAATGACTTTCAATCGGTATGCCAACGGCACCGGGGCATCAGAGATGGCGTCCACAAGTGGCTCATTCGCTGCAAGTGTTTCGAGAACTGCGGCACCCTCACCGCTTCGGGCGATAGGAATGTGTCGCCTGGCCGTAGACACTCTCGGCGGCTTCCATGATTGTTTCGCCGAGTGTCGGGTGCGCGTGAATTGTTTCGGCGAGATCCCTGGCCACGGCCGCGGTTTCCACGGCCAATGCCGCTTCGGCGATCATTTCGCCGGCACCGACTCCGACGAGACCGACGCCCAGAATCCGCTCGGTCTTGGGATCGATGATCAGCTTCGTCAGTCCCTCGCTCCGCGCGAGCGTGATGGCGCGACCGGAAGCCCCCCACGAAAACTTCACCACTTTCACTTCGCGATTCTTGTCGGCGGCTTCCTGCTCCGTCAGTCCGACCCAGGCCACTTCGGGATCGGTGAACACGACGGCGGGAATTGCCACATTGTCGAATTCGGCCGGCCCACCCAGGATCGCTTCCGCGGCCACCTTGGCTTCGCGAGTCGCCTTGTGAGCCAGCATCGGTTCACCTGCGATGTCTCCGATCGCGAAAATGTGCGGCACGTTTGTACGGCGTTGTCCGTCGACCTTAATGAATCCCTTTTCGTCCACGGCCACTCCGGTTGCTTCCAGTCCAAACCCCTTGCTGTTGGGACGGCGGCCGATCGAGATCAAGACCCGGTCGAACATCTGCTTCGGCGCGATGCCTTCTCCGGCCAGAGTCGCTTCGATTCCCGACTTTGTCGCCTTGAGTGCTTCGACCTTCGTGTTGAGATGAATGGCTGCGAACTGTTTTTCCAGCCGCTTCTGCAAGGGACGAACCAGATCGCGGTCGGCACCGGGCAGCAGGAAGCCGGTCAGTTCGACCACCGTCACCTTGGAGCCCAGCGCCGCATACACGGTTCCCATTTCCAAACCGATGTAACCGCCGCCGACGACCAGCAGGGAACCGGGGATGTCCGCCAGTTCCAAGGCACCGGTTGAATCCATCACGCGGGGATCACCAAGTTGGAAGGCCGGCGGCATCGTCGGCGAGGAACCGGTCGCGATGATCGCCTTCTCGAACGCCAATCGCTCGGTCTTACCGTCGGGATGCTTCAGTTCGATGGTGTTCGCGTCGAGAAACGTTCCCCGCGCGCCGACCAAGTTGATGCCGCGCATGCGGCAGAGTTCCCGGATGCCGCCGGTCAGCTTGCCGACGACCGCCGTGTTCTTCCATTCGCGCAGTTTCGCCAGATCAATCTTGGGAGTGCCGAACGACAGCCCGTGCTCGGCCGATTCGCGCGTCTCGTTGATCAGCTTGGCGATGTGCAGCAGCGCCTTGGACGGGATGCAACCGCGGTTCAGACAGACACCACCTGGCTGGGCGCCTTCGTCCACCAACGTGACCTGCATCCCATGATCCGCCGCTTCAAACGCCGCGGGATATCCGCCGGGGCCGCCACCGAGCACCAGCAGTTGCGTCTTCGAGTCAGCCATATTTCGTTCGATCTCATCTTTGATTGGGGACGTGAATCAGCACTCGATCAACAGCCGGAACGCGTCGCTCAGCATGTTGGCGAGCTTCACCGTGAATCGGGCGGCGGCGGCTCCGTTGATCACGCGGTGATCGTACGACAGCGACAGCGGCAGCATGAGGCGTTCGGAGATGTCGCCGTCCACCAACTGCAGTTGCTTCTGGCTGCGTGACATTCCGAGGATCGCGACTTCCGGGTAATTCACGATCGGCGTAAACGAGGTGCCACCGAGGCCACCGAGGTTCGTGATCGTAAACGTCCCCCCCTGCATGTCACTGACCTGCAGCTTCCGATCGCGGGCTTTTCCGGCCAGTTCGGTCAGTTCGGCCGCCAGTTGCAGGACGGACTTCTGATCGACGTTGCGGATCACCGGCACGACCAAGCCGTTCGGTGTGTCGACGGCCACGCCGATGTGATAGTAGCGCTTCAGCACGACTTCCGTCTTCGCCGAATCGTAGCTGGCGTTGAACTGTGGGAACTCTTTCAGGCACGCCACGGCCGCCTTCATGGCCAGCGCCGTCATGGTCACCTTGGGCGAGCCCTTCGGCGCGGTTTCGACGAACCGTTTGCGAGCCGCCTCGGTTTCGGTGATGTCGGCCAAATCATGCTGAGTGACATGGGGGATGATCTGCCACGCCAGACTCAGGTTGGTGGCGGAAACCTTCTGCAGCTTCGTGAACGCCTGGCGATCGATCGGGCCGTACTGCGAAAAGTCCGGCAGCGGCGGCTCAACCAGCCCGCGTCCGCCACCGCTTCCAGCGGCCGCGCGGGCGACGTCTTCCAGCGTGATTCGACCGCCGGAACCAGTTCCCGCAACGTTTGCCAGATCGAGTCCGAGTTCGCGAGCCAGCCGGCGCGTGGCCGGACCGGCGGGCAGTGGCAGATCGCGTCCGCCGGTGGACGGCAGCGGCGCGCGAGCCAAGGCCACCGCCGTTGCGACGGATGTTGCCGGAGCCTTCGTTGAAGACGCTGATGCAACAGTCGCCGATGTCGCGCCGGCCTTCGCACCGCCATTCACGCTGGCGGCCGGTGCCCCGCTGGGTTCGATCATCAGGACGGGATGTCCCGGCTTGATCGTCTGGCCCTTCTTTACCAGCACCTGTGTGACCGTTCCCGCATGCGGACAGGGCAATCCCAGCACCGCCTTGTCGGTTTCGATCTCCATCACGACCTGGTCTGCCTCGATTGTGTCACCGACGGCGACCATGATCGACGCCACGTCACCGCTCTTCACACCGTCGCCGAGGTTGTCGGCCTTGAATTCAATCGCCATTCGTCAGTCTTTCGGAATTCGTTGTTCGATGAATGATGCAGAAGGGGACTCGCGGGCTTCCCGTGTTCTGATGTCGTCTCCAGCAATCGATTCAGTTTCATCAGGCCGTCGCCGGGTCGACCTTTTCCGAATCGAGGCCCAGATCCTTGAGCGCCTGCGGCAACTTTTTGGTGTCAAACCGACTGTCCTTACCGAGTGCCACGAGCGTCGCGTACGTCACGGACTCGGCGTCGATCTCGAAGTGTCGCCGCAGTGCTGCGCGGGTTTCGCTGCGACCAAATCCGTCCGTGCCGCAGACGGTGTATGGACCCGGAACGTAGGGACGAATCTGTTCGGCGACGAGTTGCACGTTGTCGCTTGACGACACAAACGGCCCCTTCAGTCCACTCAGAACTTTTTCGATGTAGCTGGCCTTGGGTTTCTGGTCGGGATGCATCCGGTTCCACCGAGCAACCGACTGGGCCTCGCGCTTCAACTCGTTGTAGCTCGTCACGCTCCAGACATCCGCCTCGACGCCGTACTTGTCGGCGAGCAGCTTTTGGGCGCGGATGACTTCGTTCAAGATCGGGCCGCTGCCCAACAGTTGCGGCCGGTCCGCCCGTTTCTTGGCGGGAACAGTCGGATCGAGCGGATACATCCCCTTGATGATCCCCTCTTCGACGCCCGCCGGCATGGCGGGCATCATGTAGTTCTCGTTGTACACCGACAGGTAGTAGAAGACGTCTTCCCCTTCGGCGTACATCCGTCGCAGCCCGTCGTGGATGATCACGCACAGTTCATAACCGTAGGCGGGATCGTACGCGATCAGGTTGGGAACGGTCCCGGCCATCAACTGGCTGTGACCATCCTCGTGCTGCAATCCTTCGCCGTTCAGAGTGGTTCGTCCCGAAGTGCCACCGCACAGGAAACCCTTGCAGCGGGAATCAGCAGCCAGCCAGATGAGATCGCCGACGCGCTGGAACCCGAACATCGAGTAGTAGATGTAGAACGGGATCATGTTCAGCCCGACGTTGGCGTAGGCTGTTCCGGCGGCGATAAACGATGACATGGCCCCCGCTTCATCAATCCCTTCCATCAGCATCTGCCCGGTCAGCGACTCCTTGTAGGCCGTGGGCGTGCCCGCGTCGACGGGCGTGTAGAGTTGCCCCTTGCTCGAATAGATCCCGAACTGCGAGAAGAGCGCTTCCATGCCGAACGTCTGGGCTTCGTCGGGAATGATGGGCACGACACGCGGACCAATGTTCTTGTCGCGAATCAAGGCCTTGATGGTTTCCGACAGCACCGTGGTGGTCGATCGTCCGCGCGTGGATGTCGCGGCCTCTTCAATCAAGTGTTCGGCGGAGGGAATTGTGAGCCGTTCCTGCGTGGGAATTCTCGCGGGCAAGTAACCGCCAAGCTTCTGGCGCTGCTCGTGCAGATATTTCATTTCCGGGCTGTCCGCAGGGGGCCGGTAGAACGCCGCCGTCTTGGCCTGCTCATCGGTCATCACCAACTCGGCTCGATTCCGAATAATGAGCAAGGCTTCTTCATCCAGGCCCTTCCCTTTTTCCTGGTGTGCGGTGTTGCGTCCATGTGCTGCGGGGCCCAGGCCGTGCCCCTTCACCGTGTGGGCGAGCACAACTGTCGGCGCTCCCTTGTGGTCCGTCGCCGCTTTGAATGCCGCATAGACCTTGATTGGGTCGTGACCGCCGCGACGCAGATGGGCCAACTCGTTGTCACTGAGATGTTCCACCAGTTTCAGCAGGTCGGGATGCCGGGCGTAGAAGTCGTTGCGAATGTACTCGCCGGTTTCAACGCTGTACTTTTGGAATTGACCGTCAACGACCTCGCCCAGCGTCGTGACGAGAATCCCCGTCTCGTCCGCTTCAAAGAGAGCATCCCACTCGCTGGCCCAGACAATCTTAATGACGTTCCATCCCGCTCCGCGAAAGATCCCTTCGAGTTCCTGAATGATCTTGCCGTTCCCGCGCACCGGCCCGTCCAGTCTTTGCAGGTTGCAATTGACGACCCAAGTCAGGTTGTCCAGCTTCTCGCGCGAGGCCATCGAGATCGCACCCAGCGACTCGGGCTCGTCGATTTCGCCGTCACCCAAGAAGGCCCAGACGCGGGACTTGGACGTGTCGAGCAGATTGCGGTGCTGCATGTATCGCAGGAACCTCGCCTGATAGATCGAACAGATCGGGCCGAGTCCCATCGAAACTGTGGGGAACTGCCAGAAATCCGGCATCAACCACGGATGCGGATAGGAGGAAAGTCCCGTCCCGGGGGGCAGCTCGCGGCGGAACTTGACGAGGAGTTCTTCAGACAGCCGTCCTTCGACAAATGCCCGTGCATAGATTCCCGGTGACGAGTGGCCCTGGAAGTACACGAGGTCACCCGTGTGATCCGCGGTCCGGGCATGGAAAAAGTGATTGAAGCCCGTTTCCACCAACACGGCCGCGGAGGCAAATGTCGCAATGTGGCCGCCCACGCCGGAATCGCTGCGGAACGCCTGTACGACCATCGCCATGGCGTTCCAGCGGATCACGGCGCGCAACTTCCGCTCGATCGCGTGGTCGCCGGGAAACTCCGGTTCGGCTTCGACAGGGACGGTGTTCACATACGGCGTCGTCAGCGAAGGGACGACGGGGACGCCCTGGGCTTGGGCGCGCGAATACAAGCGGGTCAACAGATGACTCAGCGCCGCGGGCCCGTGACGGTGCAGGATGTCGTCAACCGATTCCAGCCATTCGTCGACCTCGTTGGGATCAAGCACGACGACGGGAACGTCGGAGACTTCGTCGCTCGTCGCGGTCGGAACGGCGGCAGCGACGGGGGCGGCGATTGCGGATCGATTGGCGGGGGGAGCGGAAAGAACGGTCGCCATCGGTTGGTCAGCCTTGAGCAAAAACAAAGGTACGAACGAGATCGCTGCGGATTCCGGTGTGACAACGTCAACCGGAAAAACCAGTTGCCGAAGGCCCGGCGCGGCCGAACCTTTTTTCGATCGGCTGCGAATGATCGATTCGCGACGGAAGTCCAATTTCACGAGTTGAAACCGCAGCCACTTTGCGCGGGGATTTTAGCACTGCACTCCCGAGCTTCACAGACTGCCGCGCGGGACGGCAATCAGCGGCGGAGATTATGACAAGGGAGGTCACTCATCGCCATCGACGATGAAGCGAGCCACAGAGATTCG
>JANMLE010000783.1:0-3285 GCA_031372385.1 Planctomycetota bacterium
CGAGCCCCTTCACGCTGCGCACTCGACAACCCGCAGCCCCTCCTCCCCCGCCGGACCAGCGGTTCGCACGCGTCGAAGTTCCGACCGAGCCCACCAACCGCGACTCAAACGCCCGTGTCCGCGACGATGGTCAGCCGCAGCAACCCGAGTGCCGAACAGTGTTGGACCTGTCCCCTTTTCCGGCCCTAAATTGCGGGGCCCTAAATTGGACTTATCCCCTTTTCTTCCCCACGGAACCAATTCCAAAAGCGAACAAGTGGTGGTGTGTGCATCATTACTGGCAAAGGAGAAAAGGTGTCAGGAACCAAAACAGCTATTCGGTTCCTGACACCTTTTCGTCCCCCCACCTTTTCTTCCCCCCGAAAGTAAACAATTGGACTTATCCCCTTTTCCATTCCCGCTTCGCACGACACTGTCAATAATCAATTGGACTTATCCCCTTTTCTTCTCCAAGAGGGCCGCCTTGATCTTCATCCGGTCGGAAATCTTTCGGGCAGCGCCGCGAATCCAGTTCCGTCCCGCTGACAACCCAGAATGGATGTCCGGATGTCGCATCGACGGAGTCGTCACCCAGATTCACGGTGACCATCGTGCCGGAATAATGGTTGTCGTGCCGCACGAGGACTTCGCACAACTCCCAGTCACCCCGCTCGAAGTTGAACGCGCGCACGAATTCACCAGGCTGGACGTCCGAGATCGGCTTGCAACCGGTGGACGTGGAAACCGAAAAGGGGATGAGTCCAATATCAGCACTCGTGCAAGACTTAATTGGACTTATCCCCTTTTCTTCACCGTTTGTATTCTCTGACACCTCTTCTTCCCGGTTACTCAACATCCTCTATCACACCGTCCATTATCCACTGCAAGGCCACTGCCGATGCCTTTCGAAACGCCTCACACTCGCCTGCGTCGAAATAGACATGTTTCAGCCTCGTTTCTCCCTGCCCCACCAAGACCACCTCGGCTCGCTGTTTGCCACGCCGCACGACCAGGCATTCGCGTCCATTGTCTGCAATCGCACCGATCTCCGTGTCGCCATGTTGCACGAAGGGCCTAACGCCAGGTCGTAGAGCTTTGGTGAGGAAGTCGAGTTTCGCAACGGTTTCTGCGGTTTTCTTCTCGGAACTAACGCCTTTGGCAAACGGCCACCATTGGCGATCGCTGGCTACATTCATTGGATAAGTTCTCCCAAGACATCGAATATCCCTGGCTGACCTGCTCTCGGCGTTACGGTTACACGCCATTTCCCACCGAGCGATCGGCCCAGCAACTCAGCCGCCGTGCTTGCATCGAAAGTGCCATTACGTATAGCGGCTTCCAATTGGTCCGACGCCATGCCAGTAATGTGGGTAAAACTTCCCAGACCTCCTGCAAGTTCCTGAGCTTCACGTAGTCGTCCCACCGTTCTTGGAATATTGTCGGTCCAGCCGATATTTAGTGATTTCTCGCCGTCCATCAGGCGGGCGGAAAATCGTTCTAATCCATCCTCACCGTTCAGCACAAAGTCTCGTCCTTTGCCTCCTCCAAGGAGTTCAACCGGTTCCACTTTGACGTTTCGAGAGACGCTGTTTGGAGCAACAATGCTCTCTACGATTTCATCCGCGTTTTTCTTCAGGGCATCGGCTGACGTGTGAATCCCCTCTTCCGCCTGATCGACCAGTTGCTTTCCTGGGGCTCGCGGCTTCCCAGGAATGACGGGCATTGGCGTAATCATCGCGGCAACACTTGGCGGAATGTTGGCCCATTCCAGCAATTGGACCGAAACGAGTGGTCGGGGGTCATCGGGGTGAAGCGAATTGTAAAAAGTGTTCGTGATCATATCGACACCTTCAGCAGCCATCAGCACGCCTACCCCCATGGCGGGAAGGGAAACTGGACCGGTGAGGGGGACGTACGCGAGGATCATGCCCCCGCTCATCGTCAGTTGCACGCCTTCCACAAGAAGCATCACCCCGACCGTTCCCTGAAACGCCAGTCCGACCGTTCGCTGACTCGGGAGACCGTTCCACACTTCACGGCGACACGCGGTCCAGAATGAGGCGTCTTCGAGCGGCCCACCGTTGTACTGGGAGGCGACCCGCTCGGTCACGGGAGCGCCGCGGTCTCCGGAAGCGAAGAACACGTTCCACTGCGTCTCCGTCCATCCCTGTCCTTCGTTGGCCTTCACCTCGTTGAGTGGACGGAAGTGCCAGACTTGCATGTTCGGATGCTGCGGGTCGGTCAGTAGGCGTTTCACCCAGGCGATCCCGTTCTGGTCGTAGTAGATGAATCCCGCCGTAACACTGCCGTCAGTTACGGCATCATCTGCCTTGGGAGGAGCGGGTGGTGGAGGGGCCGGCGGTGGGTTTTGATTCGCGGCTTGTGCGGCGGCGACATCCTTCGCGGCCATCAGAACGAATTGGTTGTTCGCCGCACCGCCCAATTGCATGCCCTCGGCATTGATTATTTGCCAAGCGGAATCGAGGTATCCGGGCGCGTTGCCCAGCATCATTTGCATCGCGGCGGTTTGGACGCCGGATTGGCGGAGGGCCTGCGCGGTGTTGGCGGCTTGGTTGATGAGGGTGCGGGCGGAGTCGGTGGCGGTGAGTTGGTCGGGGGTGGCGTCGTTGGGGACGGTGATGTTTTCGGCGTTCGTCTGGCTGGTGAAGTCGGTGGGGATCATCATTCGGGCGGCGAGGACCGAGGTCATCTGGTCCGGGTTGAACTGGCCCAATTGGTTGTTGTCCAGGGTGAGCGGGCGTTGGAGGTCGTCGTGCAGGATGGTCAGGATGTCGGCGACTCGCGCGGCGGCGCCGGCGGTGGCGAGGGAGGTGGCGGATTTGAGGATCGACTTGAGCTGCGCTTCTTCGCGGCGGTGGGTGGCGATGAGCGCGGCGAGGTCGGCGTCGTGGGTGGCGGTCTCGTAGTTGCCGGAGGCGTCGATGGTTGACGTGGCGAAGCCGACTGACGCGCCGGTCACTGCGCCGTAGCGGGTGGCCTGATCGGACCAGTCGCCGATCAGTGCGCCGAAGGCCGTGGTCACCAGACCGTTGGTGTAGCCGGTGACCGCGTTGATCATCGTGTGCGACTGCGCATCGGCGGCGTCGGTTTCGCCGGTGAGGAAGCCTTGGATCGCATCGCTGACGGTGGTGGTCGCGGCGTGTTCGGCGTCGGCTTCGGCGGTCTCTTCGTCCTTCAGGGACTGGCCGATCTGGTGCAGTGCGGTCTGCGTGGCGGTGGCGACGGTGGTGGTTTGAGTCTGCGCGGCCGCGGCTTCCGTTTGATCGGCGGCGGCGACGTCCGCGA
>JANMLE010000787.1:0-1785 GCA_031372385.1 Planctomycetota bacterium
TGATGCTCGCGCTGACGTTCTCGTCGTTCGCCCTGTACACCGTGGCACCGTGGCTGATCGCCCTGTCTCTGCACGGTCCGGTGCAGTTGTCGGACTTGCTTCGGACCCTGATTCCCACGCCGCAGACGGCGGTGATGTCGCAGGGAAAACTGATTGTTCCGCACATCGAAGTGAATCCCTTCAGACCGGGGATGGTGGGAACGACGCTGGTGTTCTTCGATCTGGAGTCCAAGGAGTCGCGGATGATCCCGACCCAGATTCCGCCGGGGCCGCTGAAGCTGTTGGCCGATGAAACGGGGTTGTGGTGTCTGAACAGTTCGACGGTCTGGCGGGTCCAGGACGATTTGGTCACGCCGACCGCCGCAGGCCGGACGCTGAAATCGTTCGACTCGGCGTTTCTCCACGAGGGGAAGCTGGCCATCGCCGAGGAATCGTGGAACCCGCGAGTGTTCATGGGAGCTCCGCTGAAGTTTCATCTCCTGGTCTGGACGGGAACGGGATGGCGGGACGACGGACAGATCCTGTTGCCCCGAACGATGGACGGTCGCGATGGAACCACGGGACCGACCTCCGCGCCGAACGAAGTCCACGTGCTGAATGCCGAGGGACAGACGCACGTGTTTTGTTCCGACGGCAAGACCATGCAGTACTCCAACCGTCTCGACATCATCCCCGCGGACACGGTTTCGGCGCTGGCTGTCGAAAACGCCGTGATGCCCGTTCCCGGTTGGACCCCCGTCGGACCGCACGGAGCCTTCGAGTTGGCGATGGACTCGCACGGAGTACTGCGGCTGGATCAAAACACGGGGAACCGCAACGGCTCCCCGAGCAGCCAATTGGCCTTGTTTCGGCTGATAGATGGGAAATGGCAGGAAACAGAACGGTGGGAGCGGACCGGCTTCAATCGCTTTCAGCCGAGCCGGTTGGTTTCGGACGGCCGGCGGGCCTGTGTTCTCAGCCTGAACGTGGCCAACAAGGTGACGATGCGCGAGGTCACTGTGGCGGGGGGCGAAGAAGTACAACTGCGCCTCGACTCCGGGTCCGTCTTGGAGCGGTTGTCTTACACGGTCCAGAATGTCGGCTGGATGGTGGCGCTGCCGGTGCTGGTGATCTATTCCCTGCTGGCGTCCTGGTTGATGGCCGCGTACCGCAGCAGCTGTTACGAATACGGCAACGACGCCGTCGAACTGGCGTCCGTCACCCGTCGAACGCTGGCCAAGCTTGTCGACGTGGCGTTGATCACAGTGCCGATCCAGATCGCGCAGTGGGTCATGATCGGCTCGGCGGAAGAACTGAAGATCTGGTCGGAGAAACTCGCGGCACTCGATCCAGCCGTCCTGCCGACACTGGTGATCGGCGGCGCGGTGATGCTGGTTTATTCGCTGGCCTGCCTGATCGGAATCAGTCTGCTGGAGGGAACGTGGGGGATCAGTCCCGGCAAGTGGCTCTGCGGCATCCGCGTGGTGCGCACGACGCTGCGCCCCTGCGGGTTCTATCGCGCCGTGCTGCGCGAGTTGCTTGCGCTGGGAGATGGAGTCCTACCTGCGGGATGGCTCACGGGCGCGCTCGCCATGACACTGACCGCTAACCGGCAGCGTCTGGGTGATCTGGTCAGCGACACCATCGTCATCCGGCGTCGCAGGGAATAGAGGCGATTGAATGGCGGGCTCTGCGGCCTCTTCCACACTTGTCACCAATCACTTCTCGCCCGTTTCGATCATCTCGTCAGCACCTCAAACAGATTGTTCTGATCGTCCGTCCAAAACGCGCGTCGAACGTTTTCCA
>JANMLE010000987.1:0-1882 GCA_031372385.1 Planctomycetota bacterium
GATGTGACGCAACACGCGAACACGCAGCAGAACGAAGCCAAACACGAACGAGATCCCGGCACCGAACAACACGACCATCGGGCTGCTGAGAGTCCGGAAACTCAGCGCACGCGGAGCACCGATCTGACTGAACGTGTACAGATTGCTCGACAACTGCGGCGAGTTCAGATCGATCGGCGAATTCGATTCCGGACCGGAATCGGCACCGATCCAGACCTGCAACTGCCGTGGTTCGGGGTCCGAGACCCGGTACGAGAACAAACCCAGCCTGCGCCAGCGAAACATCGGAGTGGCGGAGGCGGGATGCGTGAGCAGATGCTGGTCCGGCAGGATCGCCGTCTGCCAGACAACCTGCGCGTCCCACGCGCATTGCGGCAGTTGCGGCGACTGCAACTCGATCGTACTGGGCAGGCCGTCGCGTGTACTGTGGGGCAGTTGGTAATCGATCGTCAGAAGGTGATCCGGGGCATCGCCGCGAACCTCGGGCAGGTGCAACGAAAACCTCCGCGACTCAACAGGAACTTCGATGGCGGCCAGACCGGATGCGAGCACCGTTCGATCCCAGAAGAACTGCGCCGACTGCGCTGTGACGGGCAGCGTGACACTCAGCGAATTCGATCGTGCGGCAATGCGGAACTGGGCCCGGACCAGGGCGCGACCGTCCGGTCCCAGCACCGCGGTGACCAGTCCGCGCGTGACGCTGGCCGTGCCATTGGCGTTGCCTCCGGAGCGGGCGATGCGCAGGGCGAATTCGGGACGAGCCCCTTCCGTTTGCCATGTCCAGGCCTGCGGGCGCAGCGGCTGCGGCTTCCACTGTTCCGTGGCGGACGACGCTTCGAACCAGTCTTCGCGCGCCAGGGCGACCCGGGTCTGTTGATACGGTTCGTCGACACTCTGCAGGATCGGGATCGACACGGTGGCGTCGCCGTCGAGTGCCGTGTCGTCGGCCATGCGCACGTGGAACTGAGCTTGAATTTCGAAGCGTCCAATCTTCGACTCGGGCAGCGCGAGTCGCACCTGTCGCGACTGAAGATTGGGGCCGTCGCTCCATTCCGCCGGCAACTCGACATCCCGGTCGGCGAAGAATCGAAACCGCTCCGTCGGCAAGTCGCGCGGCACCGTCAGGCGAACCTGCGCCAGCCGCTCATACGCGACGTCGTAGGCGATCCGCTGCGTCAACTGCAGCCGGTCATTCTGCCAGCTCGCCTCGCTGGTCGATTCGGTCCGCAACCGCCGCGGCTGCGGGATGACTCTCAACGCGAAGGCCTGCTCGTCCGTGTCGATCCGATAGGCGGATGTCTTCAGGCCGCGGAAGGTCTCGGGGATGGCGACCTGTTCGAGGGCGGCTGGTCCCAGGGGAATGATGACGGTTTCTCCGCGGGTGCTCAGTTCCGTTTCGACGTTCTCCGCATTCACCACGAACAGCGACGGAGTCGGCGGGCTGGAAGCCTTCGCGCGCGGCAGCGTCAGTGCGACATCGTCATTCCCCCGTGACGGGCGACGCGCGCGCATCCTCACGGTGAACGGGGCCATTTGCCGTTTGATCAGCCGCACCCGAATGGTTCCCTGAGCGTCATCAATCGGGGTCGCTTCGACGAGGTCGGGTGGATCGAAGCCGTCGATGGTCCAGCCTTCCGTCTTCCAGTCCGGCCACGAGAACGTCAACTCGGTCAGACCTACGCGGTAGACATGGAATTGGAACACGGCATCGAGTGTCAGTTGATGGGCGGCCCCCATCAGAAACAGCCGCGGTTCGACCAGGTAATACGGTTCAATCGGATCGACGCCCACCACGAGGTTGAATGGCTGGTTCAGAAACCGATAAGCCTGTGTGACCTGGATGCCACCGACGTCGGGCTTCAGTTCGCCCGCGTTGATCCGC
>JANMLE010000845.1:0-4193 GCA_031372385.1 Planctomycetota bacterium
CCGAGGGGATGATCCTTCGACCGCATCAGGTTCGTGCAGTACGAAAACGTCCGGCAGGTCAGCTTGCGATTCAACGTGCCGTGCTCTTGGACGTGTCTGGCAAAGTCGGGATGCGACAGCGAGGCGCGGCCGATGCCGACAAACGCACAGCGCTGATCGCGCACATTTCCCGCGCCCGCCTGCATCGCAAAATCCTGGAGCCAACTGTAGCCGCTGCCAACGATGGGAAATCCGGGCAGCGCCCGTTGGATCGCGGCAGTCGCGTCGAAGTGGCGCAGCACTCCGATCAATGGATGTTCCGGGGCGTCATAGCCATCGACGGGGGGAAACTCGGCGGGACGCACCACATGCGGGTTGGCGTACGGATTCCCCATCGTCACATTGATCGCGGCCACACCCCACTCGCGCAGCCACGCCGCCACTTGGAGCGGCTCGGCCAAGTCGAGCGACAGGTGATCATTCACGTCGACACCGAACGCCGTCTGCAGCGGCAACTGATGCGGCACGGGAATTCCAATCCCCGCCGACGCCGTGTCATTCACTCCGGCTTCCGGCCTCCCGTCCCCCGACTCCTTCACGACCATCCGATCGCGGCGAACATACGGAATCCCATCGTAGACATTCATACGGGTCACGATCGTCAGACCGGGCAGCTCGGACCGGATGCGACCGATCACGTTGCGGACCAGTCGCGTCCGGTTCTCCAGGCTGCCGCCATATTCACCGGGACGATTCTTGGCGGCCAGCAGTTCGGACAGCAGATACCGGTGGCATTGCTTGATGTCGATGAAGTCGCAGCCGATGCGCGCGGCAAGGCGCGCGGCGGCGAGATACTGATCCTCGATCCGTCGCAGGTCATCATCACTGATTAGCGGATACGACGAATCGACGAACTGCCCCGTCGATTTGTCGAGAGTCAGCGGGTCCAGCAGGGGATCGTGGGTGACCAGTTGTGGCCGGCGGTGGCTGAAGCGGCCGGAATGCGTCAACTGCAGTCCGACAGCCAGACCGGTTTCGCTGCCGAAGGCGTCGCGATGCGCCTGCCGACAACCGGCGAGCATGTCCGCCAATGCCGACGCCGTTCCGTCGTGCAGCCAGAGTTGTCGCGGGTTCATGCGGGCCGCTTCGTCGATCGCGGTGGCCTCGCCCCAGATCAGTTTGGCACCCCCCGCGCCAAACCGGTGATAGCGGCGAAGCGTCAACTCGCCCGGAGCCCCATCAACCGTTCCGTCACAGCCCTCCATCGGTTGGATGCAGAGCCGGTTGCCGACAACCAAGTTCCCGACGTGCAGGGGTTCGAACAGCACCGACATGTCGTCGGACAGCGGCAGCGGCGACCCGAATCCCCGTGCCTCAGCCTGAAGTTCGTCCGCGGACTTGTATTTGAAATAGCGCGCCATGCCACCGATCGCTCCAGACCGTTTGTTCGTCCGGGAGCAGTATAGAAGTCGATCTGGCCGCCGCACAGGAAAGCGGCTGCGCGCGAGCCGATGACGGTCGTGGCATGAATGACAACCGTAGCATGGACGCCTCGTCCGTGCGGACCCATTCAACAGATGGCCGCGACTTGCCGCACGGACGAGGCGTCCATGCTACGGTAGGTTCTCGCCGAATCCCGACAGTGATTCATGCGCCGCCCCAAATGCCCGCGAGCCGGGAGGCTGACGCGCTCCCCCATGGAAAGCTGGCGTCACCACGTTTCGACCATGCAGCCGTCATGGACGAATGCCTTCCGTCCTGATTCGAAGCAGGCCGGCGCTGTCGTCAGGATGCGGACCGACACCGTCTCGCCCTCGAACCGGCCATCTATGGCGACATGGCATCCGAGTTCATCCTGATCGCTGACCGATTTCGACTGCCACGTCACGTCATCAACTTTTGAGAACAAGGTGGCGACGGCGAGGATGTCGACCCGGTATCGCGGCGCGGTGCGGTGTCCGTCCTGGGGACCACCGACGATCTCGGTCTGCGACGGGAAGAGGGTGATTTCCCAGCCTGTGTCACAGTGGTGATAGTGACAGCCCAGGGGAGGCATCGGTTCGAGCGGTTCCAAGGATCTCGCCACACTGTTGGCGAAATCCAAAATCCAATGGGGAGGGGTTGGCATCGTGAAGGCGACCTTGAATCTTGGAGGGGCGACAAGCGTGGGAGGCAGTTCATGCGCGGACGGGTTGGCGGTCAATAAATGGCGATGTTTGTCTGGCGTCGGATGCGCAGGGCCGAGCGGAGGCTGGCGGGAGGCTGGCGACCCGCTTCACCGCTCGCAATTGCGGTGCCGTCAGGATCGGTGTTGACCGATGGCAACATTCTTCTCCAACGAGAACATTGCTTCCGCCGCGGACAATCTGCAGATGTGGGGCAATCGGAACAATCCACAGAAGGGCGACTGTTCGATATGAAAGTTCGACGCCTCGAAACGTCCAGATTTCACCGCAATGACCGTGTCACATTGCTGTAACCGCCACGTTCGGTTCACTTGGCGGCCGGAGTTGGGGACAATCACGCCGTGAGCATTTCGGTCAACCCGCGCCGGTCGCGCGGAACGGGCGATGTTTCAAGAGTTGAAGCCGTTCAACAGCTTCGTGAAGAAACGTGAACAGCGCGCCAATCCATGGGGCGTCCATGAATCGAACGCTCCGCGCCTGTTCGGCCGGCGCTCCGGATCAGAGCAGCTCTTCGATGATGGTGCCGCCATCAAGAACTCGCATTTCGGCGCGCGCCTGAGTATCGATGCCGGCCAATTCGGTGATCGTGGTGCCGACCATCTTCGGAGTGATCGCGGTCGTGACGGGATCTTCCGCGTACCGGTCGCTCGCCCCGATCACCCGCCCGGGTTGCACTCCCCCACCCGCCCACAACGAGAAGTAACAGCGGCTCCAGTGATCGCGCGCCGCACGTGAGTTGATGCGCGGCGTCCGTCCGAATTCTCCCATCGCCACCACCAGCGTCGAATCGAGCAAGCCCCGCGCGCGAAGGTCGTCCAGCAGCGCGGCGAAGGCCCGGTCGAAGATCGGGCAGTGTGTGTCCTGCAACAACTCGAAGTTGTAGATGTGCGTGTCCCAGCCAAAATCACAATTGGGTGTGATCGACTCGACGTACTCACTCCAGTTGACTTGGACGTAGGGCACACCCGCTTCGACCAACCGCCGCGACAGCAGGCAGCTTTGACCAAACGTCGTCTGCCCATACGCCTCGCGAGTCGCCTGCGATTCTTGGGTCAGATCAAACGCCGCACGCGACTGCGGACTGGTGATCAATCCGTACGCCCGTTGATACGTCCGGTCCCACGCCGAGAATCCGGCGTCATCCAGTTGGGCCAATGTGCCGTCCAAACTTGCTCGAACGCGATTGCGGTCGGAAATCCGGTTCGGGCTGAGTCCCTCCAACAGTTGCAGCGAGGGGATCTCGACATGCCCGTCATCGGAGCAACTGACCATGAACGGATCAGCCGCCTTGCCGAACTTGCCGCCGCCGTACCCGTCGATTTTTCGCACGACGTCCCTCGGGATGCCCCGTCCGACCATCACGAACGGCGGCAGCTTGCCCTTGTTTCCGCGAGACTTGCCGACGATCGCGCCGAAGTTCGGCTGCACCGGTTCCGGACGTTCTTCAAACCCCGTCAGCCCGACGGTCCCGGCATCGGGATGTCCGGGCTGGGTGGTGACGTGCGAGCGGATCAGCGAGAACTGGTCGCTGCGCGCCGCCAGCTTCGGCAGCAATTCGCTGAAACAGACGCCGGGCATCTTCGTGGAGATCGGTGCGAACGGCCCGCGGTATTCCGACGGCGCGTCGGGCTTCGGATCGAACGTGTCGATATGGCTGGGAGCCCCCCACAGCCAGACGAAGATCACCGACCGGGCCTTGGCCGGATGCGCCGCGTGGATGACCCGCGAACCACCCAGCATCAACCCCGCCGGTATGGACGCCCCCCATTGCAGGAACGATCGCCGGCCAATCCCCGCGCAGGTTCGGGCTCGAAAGGAACCAACATCCAACATGCCATTCACCTTTCCTCAATGTCACCAGTTATACCTCGCGCGGCTCGGACAAACGTCTCACTCATGGCTGCGCGAGGTATGACCACGTTCGGAATCATACTACAGGTTGACGTGACCGAAAAAAGTCCCCGTAGCACGGACGCCTCGTCCGTGCGTCTGAAATCGCCCCTGACATTCGCGCACGGACGAGGTGTC
>JANMLE010000882.1:0-9039 GCA_031372385.1 Planctomycetota bacterium
AGCCCTCTCCCCCGAAGACGGGGGAGAGGGGACAAGAAGTTCTCTCGCCAGCAACTCCCGGCAGAGCGCGGCGAACGCCAGATCAGCCTCGCCGATGATGACGTAATCCGCGAGCGACGCGATCTCCTGTTGATCGGTCTCGTAGCTGACTTCGGGACCGCCGAGGATCACGATCACTTCGGGCGCGACGCGCTTCAAATCGGCGACCAGCCGGGTGGTCTCGTCGACGTTCCAGATGTAGACCCCCAGTCCGACGATGCGGGGCCGCTGCGCCAGGATCGCGTCCAGAATTTCCAGCGTCTGCTGGTTGATCGTGAACTCTAGCAGAGCCGTCTCGTCCTGCAACTCGCCCATGTTGGCCAGCAGATAGCGCAGCCCGAACGCACAGTGCGGGTATTTCGCATTCAGGGTGGCCAGGACGATGGAGGGCATGGTGTTTCGGATTGGGTGGGAATTGAGTGGAACAAGGGGGGGAATCAGGTCGCAGATCATCTTCGTCACGATTGCAATATCATTCCCCCGAGAGATACAAACCAGCAGACAACCGTGTTCGTTGTTCCTTCTCGATTCATCCCGCGCGGATCATACCATGCTCGACCGCCTCAAATCGTGGCTTGGATTCGGATCGCTCACCGACGAGCAGTTCGAGCGGCAGCGGCGCGAGTTGTTGCAGAAGACGCCCGTGCCGGTGTTCTGGTTGTTTGGCAAGACCGGCAGCGGCAAGTCGACGATCGTCCGGTATCTGACCGGGGCGACGCAGGCCGAGATCGGCAATGGATTCCGGCCTCAGACCACGACGTCATCGCAATATGACTTCCCCACCAGCGACCAACCGATCGTGCGATTCCTCGACACGCGCGGACTCGGGGAATCAGGCTACGATCCGTCGGAAGACCTGAAGCTGTTCGATGCGTCGACACATGTCCTCGTGGTGGTCGTCCGTGTGATGGACCACGCGCTGCAGGAGGTCGTCGAGGCGCTGCGAAAGATTCGCGCCGCGCGGCCGACGCGGCCGGTTGTTCTTGCCCTCACCTGCCTGCATGAGGCGTATCCGTTCGAACAGCATCCCGACCCTGATCCGTTTGAGCAGGTGCCTGGCACCGGCAATGAGACTTCGGCAACGAACAGTGCGGGACGACCGGCCCCGAGCGCGACTCCCTCGACCGCGGCGTCCATTCCCGAATTGCGACGCTGCCTGGCGGAACAGGAACAGCGTTTTGCGGGTCTCGTCGATCGCATTGTCCCCATCGACCTGACGTTGCCCGAGGACGGGTTTGCCCAGCCGGAGTTCGGCGGGAAGCGATTGGAGGAGGCGTTGATCGACGTGTTGCCGGCGGCCTGTCGACAGGTGCTGCTGCATCTGGACGATGCGCGACACTCGTTGCGGGATCTGACGGCGAAACAGGCGATGCAGACGATCATCACCTACAGCAGTCTGGCGGCGACGGCCGCGGCCACGCCGTTGCCGTTGGTGGATATTCCCGCCGTGATGGGAATCCAGACGCGGTTGATCTACGTGCTGGCCGACCTGTACGACCAGAAGATGAACGCCGACATGCTGATGAAGATGGTCGGCGCCGCGGCCGGTCAATTGGCGCTTCGCTTTGCGGTCCGGGCTCCGTTGAAGTTCATTCCGTTCGTGGGCCTGACGGCGAATGCCGCGATGGCCTTCGCCTACACGTTTTCATTGGGCAAGGCCTGCTGCTGGTACTTTGGCGAGATCCGCAGCGGCCACGTTCCGCAACCGGAGGAACTCAACAAGGTCTGGGGCGAACAACTGGAACAGGCCGTGGCCGTCTGGCGCAACCGGCGCGGATCGACGTGAACCCCGGTCTTGTTCGCGCCGGTGGACCGCACTACTCTATGGTCCGATTCCCCGGAAAGGAGCTTGCGATGGAAGCCAAATTTCCCGACGTGTTTGAATTGAATGTGACGCAAAAGATCGAGTTGATTGATGCGATCTGGGATAGCATCGACTTCGGACAGCAGCCGGTTCCTGTCTCTGACGAGATCAAGGCCATGCTCGACAAGTCCATTGCGGACTTTGAATCCGCTCCTCAGCCGGGCCGACCGTGGCGTGAGGTGATTGAAGAGTTGGAACGGCGTTATGAGTAGGGGCTTGGTCCTGCTTTCCGACGCGGAAGAGGACATCCGCCGCGCTGTCGATTGGTACGACAGGCAAGAATGGGGTCTTGGCGAAAAGTTCATTGCCGCGATTGGCCGTTGTCTCGAATCAGTCGAGTCGTTTTCCGATTCTTATCCGCTCGTTTTGAAGAATGTCCGACAAGCGATGGTGAAGCCGTTTCCCTATGGCGTTTATTTTCGAGAGTCTAACGGAGTGTTGTACGTCCATCGGGTCATTCATCACTCCCGCCACCCTCGAACTTGGACTCGCAGCTTCGATTGAAGATCGATCGCTTCCTTCGAAGGCAGATCATGTCGCGGTTTCAGCTCATCCTCATTGTCATTCTGATTCTGCTTCCCTTCGCGCTGTTTGGTGGCGTGGGAGCGTGGGCGCTGTGGAGTCACGGGCATCTGCTCTGGCTGTCGTGGGCGATTCCCGCCTGCTGGGGACTGGCCTGGTTGCTGCTGCGGAAGTCGCAACGGGTGGAGATTCCGCTGCCGGAAATCGGTTCGCGCGATCACTGGACTCCGCATGATCGGGCGGCATCTTTGATTGTCGAGGCGGAGCAGACGCGGCTCGATGGTGTGACCGGCGAGCAACTCGTCAACGCGAAGTTCTATCAGGAACGAACGCTCGATCTGGCGACGAAGCTGGCGCGGCACTACCACCCCAAGGCCGTGGACCCGCTCGACAAACTGTCGGTCGTCGAGATCCTGACGGTCGCGCAACTGGTCTCCGAAGACCTGGAAGATTGGTTTCAGAAATATGTGCCCGGCAGCCATCTGGTCACCGTGGGGCAATGGCGGATGCTGTCAAAGGCCCCGGACTGGTGGAAGGCGGCGACGAATGTCGGCTGGATCGCGGCGGTCGCCACGAACCCGATGGTGGGTCTCGGCCGCTACGCCGCGTCGAAGTTCCTCGTGGATCCGGTCACGAAGCAGATCCAGGCCGGTCTGTTGGGTTCGTTCTTCACGCTCTACATGCGGCGGGTCGGGCATTACCTGATCGAACTGAACAGCGGTCGGTTGCGCGGGGGGGCGGCGCGGTATCGGCGTGCGATGGCGCAGTTGGAACAGGGGACCGCCGGTGGAACCCGAGTGGAAAAGACCGCGCCCGAACCGGTGACGGTCACGATCGCCATCATCGGACAGGTCAAGGCGGGGAAATCGAGCCTGGTGAATTGTCTGCTCGCGGACCAGCAGGCGGCCGTCGATGTGCTGCCGCTGACGAAGGATGTCGATCGCTACGAGTTGCAGATCGAGGAATCGACGGACCGGTTGGTCCTGCTCGACACACCCGGTTACAGCGATGCCGGAGCGACGCGCGAGCAAGTCGACTCGACGCGCGAAGCGGTGCGGCAGGCGGACCTGATCCTGCTCGTAATGGCGGCGACGTCACCCGCCAAGCAGGCGGATGCGCAGATGCTCGCCGACTTGAACGACTGGTTCCGCGAGCAGCGCCGTCTGAAGCCGCCGCCGGTGATTGGCGTCGTCTCGAAGATCGACGGACTCCGCCCGGTCATGGAATGGTCGCCGCCGTACGACTGGGAGCATCCGTCACGCCCCAAGGAACAATCGATCCGCGAGGCGGTCGACTATGCGCGGCAGTCCGTCGGCGCGGGGCTGCGGAACGTGGTCCCCGTCTGTTCGGATCGGGACCGGGGCCGGGTCCACGGCATTGAGGAATGGCTGCTGCCGATGATCATCGTGCAACTGGATGAGGCCCGCGCGGTCTCGCTGGTGCGGTCGCTGCACCGCGATTATGAGGGACAGAAAGTCCGGCAGACGCTGTCTCAGTTCGTCGCGGCGGGCAAGCGCATCACGGATGCGATCCGGAAATCGCTGCAGGATTGAACCGCCGGTTTTCGGCGGAAGTTGCCACTCGGATTGATGGTTGCGCTGCGGAAACTCCGTCTTGACGGGACTCGAAACCTCTCCTACGATCCCGCCCCTTCGTCTGGCGCCATCTCCGGCCAGCGACTGAATTCATCAGACCACCGACCACTTCGACTGGATGCCGGACCGTAACTCGAAACGATACGAGAGCCGACCCCCGATGACGATTCGCTCCAATCTCAGCGTACTCCGGCGATACCCCGTGCAGGCTCGCGGCATGAGTGGCTACAAAGACGTCGCGTGGATGTGCTGCTCGTTGATGGGGCTGCTACTCTCGGGCTGTGCCACATCCGGCCAGCACTACACGCCACGTACAATGCCCTCGCAATTGTTGGCCAGCAAGCGCGACAACGTGCAGACACTGGACCTGACGCGGCTGGCCAGTTCATCCAATAACAGCGAAGTGATCGATCACGGTGACGTCATCGAAGTCTCGATCTCCGCCAGTCTTGACGAGAAAGACACGATCAAGCTGCCGGTCCGCGTGAACGACCAGGGAATCGGCCACCTTCCAGAGATCGGTCCGATCATGTTGGCGGGTCTGGAAATGGAAGCGGCCGAAGCCACCATCGTGGCCGCCTGCATCGAGCAGGGCTTGTATCGCCGGCCAAATGTCACCGTGACCATGAAGCGCCAACGCATGAACCGCGTGATGGTGGTCAGTGCCGTGAAGAAACCCGGGGTCTATGAACTTCCACGGGGACGCAGCGACTTGCTGGCCGCCATCGTGGCCGCCGGTGGATTGGCGGACGATGCCGGAACAAACGTCGAAATCCGCAACCCGCGCCGTCCGAAAGGCGCCCGATCAACTCCGGTGGCAGCAGGCCCGGGGACGAGTATTGACATCGTCGGACACTCGAGCCCGCTGCTCCCGACCGACTCCGCCACGGCCGGCATGGATGGCGACAATCGCACCGATGTCCTGCCCGTCGTGGATGCCGACGGGAAAATGGAATCCTTCAAGGTCGACCTGGTTTCCGCGACGAAAACGGGACGGGGCGGTTATCTGATCGAAGACGGTGGCGTGGTCAGCGTGGAAAGGCGGGACCCCGAACCGCTGCACGTGATCGGGCTGGTGAAAAAGCCGAACCGGTATGACTTCCCGATTGCCGAAGACTTGCGTGTGACCGACGCCATCGCGTTGGCGGGTGGGACGAGCATGACGCTGGCCGACAAGGTGTTTGTTGTTCGGCGCGTTCCGAAGAGCAGCGAGACCGCGGTGATCCAGATCAGCCTCAGTCAGGCGAAGCGCGACGCGCAGACCAACCTCCGACTCGAACCCGGTGACGTCGTCAGCGTCGAGTCGACGCCGATGACCGCCGTGTACGAAGCGTTCCAAATCATTCGATTCGGCGTCGGAATGTCGCTGCCACTGACGACATTCTTCTAATGCCACCGATGGCACACGTCTGACACCGTTCACGGCGGGACCGGCTCCCGGCCTCGGGGAACACGAAGAGCATGGATGACCGATTGCAGACTGAATCTGGCGGCAAAGCGACGCACGCAATGGCTGAAGTCATGCGGTTTCTGCAGGTCGTTCGCCATCGCATGCGACTCCTGGTGTTGTGTGTTGTCACTGGCGGATTGCTGGGAGGCGTTTGGTACGCGACCGCCCCGCGCAAATACGAATCGATTGCGGAAATCCTGGTGCTGAAGACTGAGGGCGGGGCGATGGACGGCAACAATACCAACGCCAGTAACTCGCGCAGCATCCTGGATATCATGCCCACCTACCAGAAGGTGCTCGCCAGTGACGTTGTCCTGGAAGGTGCGATCAAGGCGCTCCCCAACAAGTACCGTGGGGATTTCAAGGGCCAGAAGAAAGCCGTCTGGACGAAGATTCTGCGGAACAACATGACAGTGTCGTCCACCAGACTCACGAACGTCCTGAACGTGCGCTATGTGTCCACCAGCCCCGAAAGCGCGGCCCGTGTGGTGGGGGCGATCCTCGATTCGTACCTGACGTTCATGCGACAGACCCATCGCAGCAGCGCGAAAGAGGCGTTGGAAATCCTGACGCGCGAAAAGGCCGATCTGGAACAGACGCTGAATGAAAAAGAGCAGGAGCTGCTGAAAGTCAAGGGGCGGGCGGGCGTCTTGCAGACGGGCGACGACAAGAACACGAACGTCCTGATTGAACGGACCATCAAGCTGAATGAAGCGTTGATCGAAGCCCAGAAAAAATCGCTCGAAGCCCGTGCCCTCCTCGTCGCCGTCAATCAGGCCGTCGAATCCGGCAGCGACCTGTCACAACTCGCGCAACAGTTGGCCGGCACCCTGTATAACGAACTCGCATTGCGCGACTTGGGGATTAGCAACAACGACGCCTACATCGTCGCCAGGTTTGAGCAGAATCTACAGGACGACCGGGCCAATTTGCGCAACAAGCTGATGTCATACGGACCCAATCATCCCCTGGTCCGCCAACTGGACGCTCGGATCGCAGCGACCGAGCGGTGGTTTTCCGAGCGATCCGAAGTCATGGCCCATTCGACGAGGAGCATTCGAGAGAACGAGATGGGGCCACGATTGCAAACAATGGCCCTGCAGAATCTGTATCAAGCCCAGGCGCGGGAGGATGCCACGCGGGCCGAATTTGAAATCGAAATCGGACTGGCCACCATCCAGAACAACGAAATGGTTCAGTTGCAGATCCTGGAACTGGACGTCAAGCGGATGCGCACTTTTTACGACCTGGTCCTCGATCAGATGAAAAGGATCGACATGGGGTCCGATTCGGGCCTGAAAATCAGCGTCGTCAGCCAACCCCGCATTCCGTTGTCCAAGTGTGCGCCGAGAATCTCGACAACGTTCCTCCTGTGCCTGTTCCTGGGGACCGCGGTGGGTCTGGGATTGATCTACGTCTTCGACGCGCTGGACGACCGCTTCCGTTCGCCGGACGAGTTGCAGTGGCAGTTGGGTCTGCCGATGCTGGCGATGATCCGCCGCATGGAACCCTTGCCGGGGACGGGGATTGACAGCATCGTGACGCACGCCAAACGGGACGGCATCGAAGCCGAGTCATTCCGAACCCTGAGAAGTTCGATCACGTTCGCCACCGAAGACACGACGCGGCTGGTCGTCACCAGCACCGAACCCGGCGACGGCAAGACGACCACACTGGCCAATCTGGCCGTAGCCTTCGCACAGGCCGGCAAGAAGACCCTGCTGATCGACGCCGACATGCGCCGACCGGGCCTGACGCAGTTGCTCGAAATGAAGGGACCGCGCGGACTTTCGCAGGTGCTGCGTGAAGACCGGCCGGTCGCTGACTGTTGTCTGGAGAACGTGTTTCATCTGGGCGTCGAGGGCCTGGATTTCATGCCTTCCGGCGCCCGCCCGGCCAATCCGTCCGAACTGCTGTCCGGCGAACGGTTCAGCGACGTCATCGCCTGGGGTGAACAGATCTACGATCAGATCCTGGTCGATGCGCCGCCGGTACTGGCCGTGACCGACCCCGCCATCATCGGCCGGATCGTGGACGGCGCGGTGATCGTGATCCGTCCGGACAAGAACCGCCGCAAGATGGTGACGCGCGCGGTCGATTCATTCCGGGCCACCGGCGCGAAAGTCATCGGCATCGTCGCCAACCACCTGCAGACCGGCGCGGGGACCGGGTACGACTATGGGTATGGTTACGGCTACGGGCATGGCTACGGCCACGACGAGGCTCCGGAAGCGAGTTCCGACACCGACGGTGTGGAGGCCGAAGCCGAACACCGCCGGGCCGCGTGACGCGGCTCTCCGAGTCGGCTGCCGCCTCCTTCACGCCGGAACCGCGACGAACGCGCCGGCGCACGATCCGGATCGGGCGGACAACGGTCGATCCGCGATACGCAACCGCCGGACGTCGTTGATGCGCGGCCCCGCGTGCTCCCGATCACCGAACCGCGGACCGTGTGGCTTGGTCGCTTCGCCGCCGGGACGATATCATTCGGCACAGCCTGCCTGTACGCGCGGTGACCGCGTTGTTCCGACCAATATCCTGTGGAAGATTTCGATGACCGAATTTCGCACCGAGCACGATTCGATGGGTGATGTCCGGGTTCCCGCAGAAGCCTATTACGGCGCACAGACGCAGCGCGCCGTCGAGAACTTTCCCGTCTCCGGCTGGACGATGCGGCCCGAGATGATTCATGCGATGGGGCTGGTCAAGTGGGCCTGCGGCGTCGCGAACCGCGATCTGGGGAAGCTGACCGGCTCCGGCAAGAACCCGCTGACGGACGCGCAGGTCGAGGCGCTGCTGAATGCCGCCAAAGAAGTCGTCGCCGGCCGCTTCGATGGCGAATTTCCGATCGACGTCTTTCAAACCGGATCGGGGACGTCGAGCAACATGAATTGCAACGAGGTCATCTCGAACCGCGCCATCGAGCTGACGGGCGGAAACCGCTTCGACGTGAAGAAGCCGGTTCATCCGAACGACCACGTCAACATGGGACAAAGCACGAACGACACCTTTCCGACGGCGATCCACGTGGCGGTCGCGACCAGCATCCACCAATCGCTGATCCCCGCACTCCGCCGGTTCGCTGAAGTGCTGACGGAGAAGGCCCGGCGGTGGGACAAGATCATCAAGATCGGCCGCACGCATCTAGCCGATGCCACGCCGTTACGACTGGGCCAGGAATTCGGCGGCTTCGCCCGCCAGCTCGAACTGAGCGTCGGCCGCGCGCAGCGGGCGCTCGACGCCGTTCTGGAACTTCCGGTCGGCGGGACCGCAGTGGGTTCGGGCATCAACACGCATCCCGAGTTCGGACGCCGCACGTGCGCGGCCTTGGCCGGCGAAACGGGGCTGGAGTTTGTCGAGGCCGTCAATCACTTCGAAGGGAACGCGCAGCGCGACGGACTGGTCGAATGCCACGGGCAGTTGCGCGTCATCGCCACGACGCTGTTCAATGTCGCCAACAACATCCGCTGGCTCGGTTCCGGGCCGCGCTGCGGCTTTTTTGAAATCATCCTGCCGGACCTGCAACCCGGCAGTTCGATCATGCCCGGCAAGGTCAACCCGGTCATGTG
>JANMLE010000907.1:0-4714 GCA_031372385.1 Planctomycetota bacterium
CCGGGTGCCGCGAGAAATCGCCACCACCAGAGCCGCGTTCCCGTCCGAACGCCGCGCCCCGCCCCATCACCAACCCACCGGTTCCGCGAACCAAACAGGCCCGACTCTGCCACAACCCCACCGCCGAATCCCAAACCGACAACGCCGGCATGCTCGAGGTCCGCCCTCGCGCACGATACAAAATCGCCAATGACGGCCGCTTGTTTAAGGACTAGTGCTTTGTCACGCCTAAGAATTTGGGTTGTCGTCGTAGCCACGTTCGCCAGAACGTGGGGGGAGATCCAGCGACTTCCCCACGTTCTGGCGAACGCGGCTACCCCAAAATCAGGTGGTGACAAGGAACTAATCAGAACCGCCAACCGAGGCCCGCGTTCGAGAAGAACCGCGCCGTTTGGTCGTTCAAACCCCAGCCGACACGCACGCCGATTTCGACATTCGGCGTGATGAGATAATGCACGCCGGGACTGAACGCGTGATGCACGAACCCATGCTGTTTGTTCTGTGAGAAGTGACCGAAGTATTCGGCGTGGACGTTCCATCGTTCGCCCAGCGACTTCCGCAGCACGACCGACGGCGACCATTGTTCAAAGCGATCGTGCGCCGCGCTGTCGGCCCCAAATCGCAGGGCCGAGTCGAGCTTCCAGTCATCGGGCAGTTCCCAGCCGAAGACATATCCGACCGAGACGGCCGTCGCCGGGTCCGAGCCCGATGTGGGCGTGTGGCCCTGCAGGATGAGACTGCTTTCCGGCCGCCAGTGGTCCTGCTCCGTCAAACGCAGCTTGAGCCCGTAAAGCAACTGGCTTTCGCGCACCAGTCCGCCTGCTCCCTCCAACGCTTCCGTTCCCCCCGCACCCGACACATCCGCCCCTTCGCCACCCACTTCGTAGTTGTCGCCGAGACGGAGTTCGATGCGCTTGGTCAAGCCGTAGCGCAGCAACAGTTCGGGAAAACTGTGCGTCGCGTCCTTCAGGCGGTTGTCGACGAACGAGTACGACGACTCGACGATCCAGCGGTCGCGTTCGACGGTCCTCGTCGAGGGGGTGAATGAATCGCGGTCGGTCTCGATGTGGTCGGCGAACGGATTGCCGACTGGCTTGGTCGCTTCACCAACGATCCCTTCCGCGCGCGGGCGAATCCACTCCTGCTCATCCAACCAACCAGACGGTCTGAACGCCAACTCTTGAGCGCGCGCCGACAAACCGGCCGCGATGGTGAGGCTGGTGACAACGATGATGATCCAGGTTCGAACGCCAGACATGTCTCGCATCTGTTTGGGCTCTCCGCCATTCCTGTTGAAAGATGTAGGGCGTGAGCGGCAAGGCGCTTGCCGCCGGTGATTTCCAGCAGACCGGCGGCTAGCGCCTTGCCGCTCACGTGTGTTGTTCAACACGAATGGCGGAGAGCAACCGCCCCTGAACCATCGGCTGGGCCGGATGAGAGTCATCATCCACCAGTGGACTCACTCCCAGAATGATGGTTCGGACGTTGGAGGTTCTGCCGCGGGACTCGAGCCACGCAGGATTTGCGGTTCCCCCGCCACGAACGAGTTTTCACGCGGCGGTGAAGGGACATCACACGGCGAAACGTCTATCATCCGCCGGTCTTTGGAGGCCGGGCGGAACCGCGATCCGAGTTGCTCGGGCGAACGGCAGATGAAAGTTCACCCACAGACAAGCACGATGCGCAAGCGAGTGATACAAGCACGCGGCGCAAGCGAGTGTGTCTGAAAACTCACTTGCTTGCGCTGCGTGCTTGTAAGCCTGTTCCTGACGCTCGCCATTTGAGATCTCATGCCAGCGCGATCCTGAAGGGTCACCAGTGAACGACGAGTCCTCAGTCTCCGGCAATTCGAAGGTTCCCCAGCCCCGGGTGGTGACGATCGTCTATCTCCTGCTGCTGGCCGCGGCGGTCGGGTTGTTCTTCGTGATTCGTTCGATCGGCGAAGACATCTCCCGCGCGCCGTTGGAAGCAATCGCGACGGCCGGCAAGCCCCAGGTCGATCCGCACGCTTCGGCGCTGCCGCAGGTCTTGTTGGCGCTGGTGACGGTCATCGTGACGGCGCGCGTGCTCGGTCTGATCTTCCAGCGACTGGGTCAACCGCGCGTGATCGGTGAAGTGGTGGCCGGCATCGTTCTCGGTCCGTCGGTGCTCGGCCGGCTCTCGCCGGAGACAGCGGCGTTCCTGCTGCCGTCGACCGTCATGCCGATGCTCGGTGTGCTGGCGCAACTCGGCGTGATCCTGTACATGTTTCTGGTCGGACTGGAACTGAACTCGGAGCTGTTGCGAACGCGGGCTCACACGACGGTCGCGATTTCGCACGCGAGCATCGTCGCGCCGTTCCTGTTGGGGGCCCTGTTGGCTCTCGGGGTGTTCCCGCACTATGCCCCGCCCGGTGTCGGCTTCACGAGCTTCGCGCTGTTCATGGGAGTGGCGATGGCGATCACCGCCTTCCCGGTTCTCGCGCGGATCCTGACCGATCTCGGCATCGAACGGACGGCGCTGGGAGTCGTGGCTCTCAGTTGTGCCGCGGCCGACGACGTGACGGCGTGGTGCCTGCTTGCGTTCGTTGTGGGAGTGACTCAGGCGGATGTCTACGGGGCCGCGATCACTGTGGGAATGACGGCGGGCTACATCGTCCTGATGTTTGGCTTTGCCCGGCGCGGGATGATTCGCTGGCTGGGATCGGCGAACGGGACGCGTCCGTCGCATGATGTCACCGCCTGGGTTCTGGTGGCGGTGCTGACATCCGCGCTGCTGACCGAAGCGATCGGCATCCATGCGATCTTCGGCGCGTTTCTACTCGGGGCCATCATCCCCCACGACAGCGATCTCGCGCGGTCGTTTCGGCACAAGCTGGAGGACGTCGTCTCCATCCTGTTGCTCCCCACGTTCTTCGCATTCACCGGGGCGCGGACTCAGATCGGCTTGCTGTCACAGCCGTCGGACTGGCTGGTTTGCGGGCTCATCATCGTGGTGGCGACGGTGGGGAAATTCGGTGGCAGTGTGGTGGCGGGCCGACTGACGGGTCTCGACTGGCGGACCTCGGCGTCACTCGGAATCCTGATGAACACGCGCGGCTTGATGGAGCTGATCGTGCTCAACATCGGGTTGGACATGGGCGTCATCTCACCGACGTTGTTCGCGATGATGGTCCTGATGGCGCTGGTCACCACGATCGCGACGACGCCGATTTTGAGGCGGCTGCAAGGACAAGGGAGTAGTGGGCAGTAGGCAGTGAAGAGATAAGGCTGCCTTCGGTCGTCAGCCTTCTGACTCCTTACGGATTGCCGATGTCATGTTCTTCGCCCCGACGGGGCCGATGGAAATCAGCCCAGGGCAAGCTCGCTTGGCGAGCGCCGCCCTGGGTAGAAACCACGCCACGAATGTCTGCCCTGAAAGGGCTACGGAACGCCGAGACCGCCCGTGCCCCTTCAGGGCACATCAATTCGTTGGACCGCCGATCCCAAGGCGGCGCTCGCCGAGCGAGCTTGCCCTGGGCTGGTTTCCTCCGCCCCTTCGGGGCAAATACGGCAGCACATGTAATCCGGCGGGGTCAGCAACTTCGCACTTCCGACTGGACATGTGCCCGTTCCACGTGAAACAGGGAAGGCCCAGTAAGGTGGGCAAGGCTCGCGAGGGCGATTCACTCGCCGCTCGACATCGTCCCACTCGCCGTTCGATGTCGGCTCAGTTGCTGGTTGGTGTCTTCGGCAATGCCAAGTCATCGAGCGTGACATCGACCGCCAAGCCACCTTCCGGGATGGGGCGCTTGATGGTCCACAAGACTCCCTGAAGCACGAGTCGCCGGTACTCGGTGAGCTTCCAGTTTTCGTGAAAGTGGAGGCCGCTGAATCCAAACGCGCGGCCGCCATCGGGGCGTTCGGCGGCCCACGACACCGACTCGTCGGCTCCTTCGATCGGGACGTGGATCAGCGGAACGACTCGCAGCATCCGCTCCGCGGCCGGTCGCTTCAGCGCGTGGTAGAACTCGTCGCGCACTTCAAACGGTGCGATGCCCGACAGGATCGGATGCCGGTTGGCATTAGGTTTGGCGGTCACGGAAACAACCGTGTACTTCCGATCAGGACCGCCGTGGCAGCCACCGAACAGTGAGGTGAAGTCGGCGATCGGCCCGGCCTCGCGCGTTCCCATTCCCCAGTGCAGGCACGACAACCCGCCGCCACGTTTGGCCAGGCGCTGGAATGCGGCGAGGCGCTGCGGTTCCTCCGTCACCCACTTGGCCCCTTCAGACAGAAAGACGACAGCGGCGTCGGCCCCGTCGAGCAGTTCGGGGCCATCCTTCCAGGGGGAATCCGCCTGCACGACGATCGTCTGCACGCCGGGTGTTCGCGACAGCAACCGCGCGAGCAGTTGCACACCGGCCAAGTACTCGTGAGTGGCGGCGGGATGGCCGTCGGGCTTTTGTCCCAGCAGCAGCACCCGCTGACGCACCACGGGAACGGCCGGTTGCTCCTGAGACACGGCCGCTGTCGGGAACGCAGCGATCGCTACATTCACCGCGATCAGACAGACCGCATGCCACAACCCCATCTGACGTGTGCGAGCGAGACGAGTCATGGTTCCACCTTCCAACGAGAAGAGAATTGTCGACCTGGCTCATGTTGGGTTGCAGCGGAATGGCAACCGTCCCCGCGCGTCCCGTCGGGGGGGCGACGGGGCGAAAGTATTGCCGGCGCGACGCCCCCGGGGCGCG
>JANMLE010001001.1:0-12900 GCA_031372385.1 Planctomycetota bacterium
CACCTCGACATGGCCTGGAATGCGACCGAATGGGTCCGCGACTTGATGCTCCCTGTGGCGAAGATCCGCGAGTTCGAACAGCACTACGACAAGATCATCCCCGGACCCTGCACGGTCTCGTGGCCCGAGCTTCAACGGGGGCGAGTCGGATTGATCATCGCCACGCTGCTGCCGCGACATCACCGCAAGGACAAGCCGCTGACGTTCCCGCAGTCGCGCGAGTCGTGCTATGCGATGGCCCGCGGACAGTTGGCGTATTACCAAGCGATGACCGCGCGCGGCGTGTTGCGCGAAATTCCCGACAAGGCCGCACTCGATCAGCATCTGGCGCAGTGGCTGGCCTTGCCTCCCGGCGAACCCGCGATCGGACAGCCACCGATCGGGTTCATCCTGAGCATGGAGGGGAGCACGCCGATCCTCTCTCCCGAACAGATCGCCGACTGGTATCAAGCGGGGTTGCGACTGCTCGGACCGGCCCACTACGGACCGGGGCCGTATTGCTTCGGGACCGGCAGCGAAGGGGGATTCAACGAGGCGGGCAAACAGATGCTGCGGGAAATGGACCGCGTCGGCATGCTGCTCGATGTGACACATCTCGCCGACCAATCGTTCTGGGATGCGATGGAGATCTATCAGGGACCGTGCATTGCCAGCCATCACAATTGCCGCAGCCTGGTCCCGGCCGATCGTCAACTGACGGACGACCAGATCAAGGAACTGATTCGCCGCGGCTCGGTGATCGGTGCGGCCTTCGACAATTGGATGATCCGACCCGGCTGGAAGATCGGCGTTTCGGACCCGTCGACCGTGCAGATGACTCACATCGTCGACCACATCGACCACATCTGCCAACTGGCCGGAAACGCCAACCACTGCGGCATGGGGACCGACCTGGATGGCGGCTTCGGCAAGGAACAATCACCGTCGGACCTCGATACGATCGCGGACCTCGGCCAGATGGCCGATCTGCTGACCGCGCGCGGATACTCGGCGGCGGATGTGGAACGGATCATGTGGCGGAACTTCGTCGAGTTCTTCCAGCGCGCGTGGGGCTGAACAAAGCCGAAGTCCAATCGTTTTCGTTTAACCCGATTTTCCGCACCCTTGCGTGCGTTGCAACGCGGCGTGCGGTTTGGCGCGGAGCGGGCATGTGCGGGGGGGCAGTATGTCAGTCATTCGGGCGGGCGGGCGCGGAAGCAGGCGGCGGAGGAGTTGGGCCGGCATGGGCCGGCCCGGGTGTTGCAGGATTTCTTTCTGACGCGCGGTCAGTCGTGTGGGGCTGACTTCGCGGCCGTGGCGGTGATGATGAATCAGCAGCGTGTCGTTGCGGAACTCGTCCCGCAGCGTGCGCGTGGTGATGCGCCGTTCCTTCAGGGACGCGTCCCCGTGGAGGCTGGCGCGGTGGGTGCGCTTGGATCAGGCAGTACGGCATCAGCGCGATCACCATCAGAAACATCAGCGCTTCGATGCGTCGCGGCGAGTACAGGAACACCGGCCGCACGGCCAGCGGTCCCCGGAACTGGCTGCTGACCTGCTCGCTGTCGCCCTGCCGTTTGAACCGCGTGAAGAGTTCGTCCGTGCGGCGGCGTCCGGCCGCGACGCTCTGGTGGAGACTGGTGAACTCGGCCGTGATCCGTTCGATCTGCTACTGCCGCTACACGACCTTCTCGTCCACCGTGCTGTGGACGAACAGCACGCGGCAGGCGATGGTGCGGCCGGTCACGTCGTCGTGCAGCGTGTGCTTGAGCACCGCCAGCCTGAAGTGTTCGTGCGGCAGCTCGCCGGGAGTCGAGCGGCGGCGCTGCTGTTCGATCGACCGCTGGCTCGCCCGCTTCCCGGTGAGATTCTTCCGCCGGGCGTCGAACAGTCCGCGAAACTCGCCCCACGGCACCGAGCAGATCGTGTCGCGCCGGCTCTTGGTCCCGCTCCCACCCGCGGTCCCGCTGTTGCTCTTGTCCCGCTGTGGCTCTTGTCCCGACCACACCCTCGCGCGGCTGGGCGTTCTCATCCGCGCCGGTGAACAGCACGTGCGTGGCGCGCGTCGCTTCAGCCATTCTCAAAGATTGCCATCCGACCGAGACGACCACCACGGCAGGCTCACGCCGCCGTCAACCGTCACGGTGCTGCCGGTCATGTAATCGGCATCGTCGCTGAGAATGAAGGCCACGCTCTTGCCGATTTCGTCGGGGCGTCCCAACCGCTTCCACGGCAGCTTGGCACCACCGGCCGCCAGTTGTTCTTCGGAGAAAAACTTCCGTTCGCCCGGTGTGTCGATCCAGCCGGGATGGACGATGTTCACGCGGATCCGATGCGGTGCCAGTTCAATGGCGGCCGTCCGGGACATGTGGTCGATGGCGGCTTTGGCCATGTTGTACGCCATTGCAGTCGGGATCGGGATCACCGCGTGCGGCGAGCTGATCACAACGATCGAACCGCCATTCCCCTGCTTCACCATCTGGATGGCCGCCGCGCGGAGACCATAGAAGGCTCCCCACATGCCGACATCAATGGTCCGGCGAAACCCCGCCAAGTCGGCGTCCAACATCAGTTGACGATCGCTGTAGACGGCGTTCGAGACGAACAGGTCGAGACTGCCAAATTCGGCCGCGGTTTGGGCCACCATCTCTTCCACGCGCTCCTGGCTGGAGACGTCGCCCTGCAACGTCAACGCCTTCCCCCCGAAGCTGCGGATTTCGTCGGCGACCGCCTCGGCTTCGTCGGCATGCGAAAAGTAGTTGATCGCCACGTTCGCTCCGGCACGCGCCATTTCGACCGCACAGCCCTTGCCAATCCCGCGCGAAGCTCCGGTCACCAGCGCGTTGCGTCCCTTGAGATTCATCGCTCGCCCTTCCATCGCATGCACGAACAAAAAAGCCCGGCTTGACGACAAGCCGGGCTCAATGATCACACCAGGATCAACATCATGAATTCAAGCCATCACGCCGAGAAACTGCTGCCACAACCGCACGACTTGACGACGTTCGGGTTGTTGAACTTGAAGCCACGTTGGTTGAGCTCATCCATGAAGTCGAGCGTCGTCCCTTCCAAGTACAGGGAGCTCTTCTTGTCGACGGCCACCTTGATCCCGTGCTGTTCACTCACTTGGTCTTTCGCGGAATCGGTCGAACTGTCGAACCCCAGTGAATACTGGAACCCGCTGCAACCGCCCGCCGCCACACCAATTCTCAGCACCGAAGTTTCGGGAAGCTTTTGTTCGGACATGACCCGCTTGATTTCGCCAGCGGCCTTTTCGGACAACATCACGGACATCTGAACATCTCCTTTTCAAAGGGGTCGCAGGGGCGACTCTGCCCACTGCGACGCAATGGCGGGAAGTATACGCGAAGACCGGCGAAAACAACAACGCGCCTGCCGCTGCCCGAGAACTTCCGCGGATAGGGAGAATCGTCAACATCGGTTGAGAAGCGAACGGAAGACTGCGCGCGGGTGGAAGCCTTCTCACGTCGCCCGCCGGTTTCGTCTGTGGCACCGGCGTGCATTTCTGGCTCTCCGCCATTCCTGTAGAACAACACCCCTGAGCGGCAGGGCGCTAGCCGCCGGTCATGCAGGAAATCACCGGCGGCTAGCGCCTTGCCGCTCACGTCACACAACTTTCAACACGAATGGCGGAGAGCCGCATTTCTCCACACGACCGCGATACGGTGTTGCCCAGTTCGCCGTTCTGGATTGGAGTAGGCTGTGCGGCTCTGGCACAGCAACGATGGCGGCGCGATGACCGCCGCGCTTCACAACACAATTCACTTCTACCCGCAGCGCTGCATTCACTGGAGAACATTGATCATGGTCGTGTTCAATTGGCTCGCTCGGTTGGCTTCCGGCTTGTTCAGGATGGAGAAACGGGGGGGCTGGGGCGAGACGAGGCTCGCGGCCGCGCCGGCACCACAGGGACGTTTCCCGTGTGCCGGCGGGGGAACGGCTGGAATCCAAGCAGTTGCTGAATGCGATCCTGCTTGGCAACGACAGCGGTCAACTCAAGCAATCGCCGACCGCCACGCCGCCCGTCGAACTGCGCGTGCTGGACAACGACTTCAGTCCGTCGGGCGGGCTGACGATCACGTCGGTCCAGTCGCCCGCGCATGGCAGCGCCTCGATTGTGTCGGCCGATCCGAACGACCCCTGAGTCACGACCGGTTGTCGTTCGCCGTCGATGCGGCGTTCACGGGGACCGAGTGGTTCACTTACAGCGTCTCCGACGCGGACGGCGATCAGGCGACGGGTACGGTGACATTGACGGTCACTGGCGGCAGTTCGATGCCGAACCGGCCGCAAGTTTCTGGCCTGATGAACAACTCCGGCAGCACGTCGGGCGGGACGACCGTGATGATCTTCGGTGCGGGGTTCGGTCCGGCGACGCAGGTCTTGTTCGGCAGTGCCCAGGCCGCAGCATTCCGTGTGAATTCCGATTCGTCGATCACGGCGGTGGCGCCTCCGCATGACGCGGAATCCGTGGACGTGACGGTCGTCTCCGCGGACGGCACGTCGACCCCATCGACGGCCGATCGGTTTACATACGCTCAGTCCAGTCAGGTCTCGGCCCTCAATGACGTGGTTTACTTCCAGGTCGATTCGTCCTCGCCGACGGTGGCCCTGCACGTGTTTGACAACGACTCCGCGACTCACCAATCGCAGCTTCATTTTGTGGGGCTGACACAACCGTCCGTCGGAACAATCGGGTTTCAAAGTGACGATCCGGCCACGGTGATGTCGATGACGTGGTCGGAATCCGATCCCACCGCGACCTCGTCCACTCCGCTCCCCTTCCTGGTGTACACGCCCCCCGGCGGCTTCGAGGGGCAGCAAACATTTCAATACACGCTCGCCGACGATGCGGGTGTTCAATGCACGGCGACGGTCACCGTCATCGTCCAGGCGACACATGCGGCCAACAGTGGCGGCTCGACGGGGACCGAATCGGGGACCGGATCGGGGGCCGGATCGACGGGGAACGGATCAGGTGCCGGCTCGACAGGGACTGGGACGACAGGGGCCGGGGCGATCGGTTCCGGATCGACTTGGTCGATGTACGGCGCAACCTACGGTGTGACGCTGCCGACGTTCACGGCACCGGATGTGACGCTGTTGCATCGACCACCCGTCGCCGTGTCGGACGGCTACATCGCCGTGCATCATGGCCAGACCGCGACGTTCAGCGCCTCCCAGTTGCTCGCCAACGATGTCGTGTTCGACGGGAAAAGCCTGCACATCACCCACGTCACATCGGGCAGCGCCGAAGTCTCGATGGATGCCTCGGGCAACATTACGTTCCACGCTCCGGAAGAAAAGGGGATCTTCGACTTCACGTACACCATGTCCGACGGGGAATTCGAGAGCAACGTCGCCACCGCCCAGTTCAAGGTGACGAACCAACCCCCGCAAAGCATGGACATGGTGATGGTCCTGCAGAACGGAACCACGTTGTCCTATTCCGGATATCTCATGGGGCCGTTCGATCCGGACGGCGATGCGATTTCCATTGTCGATGTCGGCATCTCGTCCGGCGGTGCCAGCGTGTCGGTGTCGGGAATGTCCGTGCAGATCGGCACTCCTTCGAACGATTGGGAAGGGACGGTGACGGTCACGTACAGCGTCTCGGACGGCGTCGACACGGCGGGGCCGTACACCGCGACGTTTGTGATCACACACGACCTGGCCGCCTATTGTGCGGCCCATCCGGCATCGACGATTTACACCGTGAATGATTCCGCGACGTGGGTCGGGGATTCAGTCGCGGGGAACGTCCTGGCGAATGACCGCGATCTGACAACTTTTTTCACTCAGTCGCCATCCACACTGGCTGTGGATACGGCCAGCATCGCCGCCGGCCAGTACGGCACGCTCAGCATGCAGGCCGACGGCAGTTACGCCTACGCTGTGACCACCGGTCAGGAAGCCAACTTCATCCACGCCGGGGGCGAGAAGTTCGGACTGACGGTCCGCAACGCGGCCGGCGACACCAAAACGGAAACGCTGTGGATCAAGCCCACGATCCTGAAGCCGCGCGAAGGAGCTGCGGGAGTCCAGAATTCGCCCGTGGCACCGTACGGGACGAGTGGCGGCGACGTCGGCGTGTGGGTCCGGGGCGGCACGGCGCATCTGATCGCCATCTGTGGCAACAGTTTCAACGTCTCGGTCGGCAACCCATACCAGACCCTGAACGCGGATTGGAGCGGTGGCGCGGAGGCCCTGACCTTGTCCGCGACCGGCAATATCCTTTCCGATCTGAGCTTCAGCTACGTGTCGGCGTCGGCCGGCGGGAACATCGGCAACGTGAGCGGCGGGACCGTCTCCGTCAGCGCGGGTGGCCATGTCGGTGCGGTGACGGCGGGCGGCACCGTGCTCGCCGTCTATGGACGAAACATTCAGTCGGTCACGTCCGACGGCGACGTCCGCTCCGTGATGGCCATGGAATCCGTGGGCAGCATCTCCGCGCAGGGCGTGCTGGGAACGGTGAGCGCCGGTTCGACCGGCACCATTTTCGCCGAACATGGCATCCACAGCATCACTGTTCAGGGAGACGTGAACGGCAACATCTCCGCCGGCAGCGGAGACCTCGGCTATGTCAACTTCGGAGTCGCCCCGCCGCCTGACTCGCCCCAGCCGTCGCCGGGAACCGTGCATGTCGGCGGCAAGATCTTCGGGTCGGTCACCGCGGACGGCAGCATCAGCGAAGTTTCAGCGGACCTCGGCTTCGGCGGCAAAATTGAAGCGGGTCAGAGCCTGAACGCCGTGCTGTCCCTGCACGGGTCGGTGGACGGCGCGATCAGTGCGGCCGACATCAACCGGATCGAGGTCGGCGTCAGCCTGAGCGGTGCCATCACATCGCAGGCCAACATCGGGTTCCTCTCCGCCGGTGAACTGATCCTGGGCGACATCCAGGCCGCGCGCACCATCGGCGGGATCACGGCCCACACGATCGCCAGCAGCGAGATCTCGGCCGGTCTTTCCATCGGCTGGATTCGCACAAACGCCGTCGACGACGTTGGCGGCGATCTGCTCTGCGATGCGGTGACCGCGACGGTCAGCATCGGTTCGGTGATCGCCGACGGCATGATCCTGGCCGACCTGACCGCCGCCCAAGGCTTCATCGGCGAAGTCAACGCGGGAACCAACATCACCAAGGACATCACCGCCGCGCAGTACATCGGTGACATCACCGCGGGCGGCAACCTGTCCGGGGAAGTCACGGCGGGGACGAACATTGGCATCGTGGATGTCGGCGGAAACATCACCCAGGATCTGACCGCCGCCACGGGCCACATCACCGATGTCTACTCCGGCGGCTCGATCGCGGGAAACATTGCGGCCGGAACATTCATCGGCAACATCGCCACGGGAGCCAACCTCGACGGCAAGGTCGACGCGGGCACCAACATCGGCTTCATCGACATCGGAGTCAACGGCGAAGGCAACATCACCTAGGACATCACCGCCGGTGGAAGCATCAAGGGGGTGTACACCTACGGGCACGACACCGTCTCGACCAACGGCGGCACAACGTCCGGCACTGGCAACGGTCAGGCGTTGCCTTCATTGTCCGGGGCAACGCAGGCGCAATTGAGCACGACCACCGTGGTCACTCACGGTGGGAACATTGAGGGAAAGATCACAACCGGCGGCAGCGTCGGAATTCTGTCTGCGGCGGGCGAGATTGCCAAAGCCGTCGATGTGGGAACTTGGATCAACACAATCCAGGCCGGCGGCGACATCCTCGGGAAAATCACGAGCACCATTGGGGCGATCGCCGTTCAATCGTACGGTTCGATCTTGGGCGACATCGGCACCGTCGGCGGTGCCAACGTTTCGGCGCTTGGCAATATCCTGTCGAAGATCACTGCGACCAACGGGGCGATTTCCGAAAAGGCGGGCGGGGACATCGGCGGCTCCGCTGAAGCGAAGTACAGTGTCACGCAAGATTCCGGCGGATCAAACAGCAGCCGGGTCGAAAGCACTGAACGCTTCGCGGACGTGCAGATGGTCAAGAATTACACTGGCACGATCAAGGTGGCCAGATCGATGAGTATTGTCGTTGGGGCAAACGCTGTGTTTGGCGAAGTCGGCAAGATTGTAGCGAGCTCCTTTGTATCGTTGGGTGGCGATGTTGAGGTTCTCGGGAACGACATCCAGAGTCTGGCGGTGAGCGCGATGGGCAACGTGTTCGTGATGTCGCTCAAGGACAATACGGTCAGTGCCACCATCGACAAGGCCGATGATGTGTATGTCATGACTTACGGGGGTTACCGGGGGCGGATCAAGGCGGATCACAACGTCTCAATCATGTCGCGTGGCGATGTGGATGCGGATGTCATCGCCGGGGACGGATCGATCTCGGCGAGCGCCAAAAGTCTCCGGGGATCGTTCATCGCCGAGGGGAACACAACGGGCAATGTCCAGTTGCAGTCGTGGGGTGGACCTGGCGGAACCAACCAGATCGTCGGGGGTGACATCTCGGCCACGGTCACCGCGACGCGGAACATCAACATTCAAGCGGCGGGCAGGTTGGACGGTATCGTCGACGCCGAGGGCATGGTCAACATCGGCGCGGTGAACGACATCGGTGCCACCATCAACGGCGGCTCCAGCATGATGAAGGGGACACAGCATGTGATTGCCAGTTGGGGGTCAATCACCGGCGATCTGACCCCGAAGGACGATGCGGAAGTCATGGCCTTTGGAAACATTTCCGGCATGATCGAGGTCAAGCGATCGATGGCCAATACGCCTGGCAGCGACGGTTCCGCGGGATTTGCGTCGAATGCCCAAATCACGGCCTGGGGCCAGGTGACAAAAAACATCAACGTGGAAGGTGCGCTCGAATTGTTGGCGGCTGGTGGTCTTGGCGAGAAGGCCGACGTGCATGCGAACGGGGCCGTCAACTTCAAATCGCTAAGTAATTCGAAGGGCACAATCACTGTCAACAAGCCCAACCAATCGTTTGCCGGACGATCGCGTGTCGGCGACTTGGAGGATGCCAAGGACAAAGTCATGTTCGCATCCGTCCTGGGCAACTTCGATGGCACGATCACCGCCGGTGGTGAATTGCACGAGGTTCGATCCGGAGCCAACGTGACCGCGGTCCTCAATGGGACGACGATGGGCTCCGTCATTCAGAACGACAGTGTGTTGACCAGCGGTGACATTCCGACCATTCCCGATACCGGTCGGACCGCGATCCTCACGCAGATGGCCGGGCAGTTGCCCCAAGTCCTGGCGGATCGGGACCAGTTCGTGCTGGACCGCGCCGACGTTCGGGCGGATTTGCAACAGGGAGCGGTGGACGCCTCGGCCGGTCTGGCGGCGGACCGCATTTCCCAGGCGCTCGCGGTGGCGGACGCGGTGGCCCAGGCCGCGACGGATCATGCGACCGACCTGTCCGGGGTGGCCGGTCAATTCATCGTCGCCACACCGGACATCGTGAACCGGCGGCAGACGGACGCGGCCGCCATCGCCACCCGCAGGGCGGCGCTGCAAGCCACGGTGCAGTCGATCCGGGACGCCAATGACGCAGCCCAAGCGGCGTCGGCCCTGGAAACGCTGGCGGCCCTCAACAATGCGGCCAAGCTGAAACACGACATCACCGAAGACCGGGCCGCGAAGCAAAAGGATGCGTTCAACACGGCGATGACGGTCCGGGACATCCAGGAAAACCTGGTGAATCAGCTTGCCACCTCCCTGTGGAGCGGTGCCAGACAGTACCTGGACCCGGCCAACCTGCCGGAGAACATGCGCAACCTGTCCGCCAACGCGCTAAACGGAGTCAAGGACGCGCTGAAACACCTCAACGACACTCACAACCAGTTGTACGCGATGGGGGAACAGAACGGGTTGAGTGGCTGGCAACTGCGGTACGTGGCCGTGGGTGGCACGCTGGCGGACATTGTCGGGCTGCGGAAGCTGGAGGGTGCGATCGTCGGCAGCGACCCGTACACGCTGGAGAAATGGTCGAAATGGGATCGACTATTCAACGGCGTTGCCGGGGGTGTCCAGCTTGTCTCCACAGCGATGGGCATCAGCGCCGGCATGAGCCGCTTCATGACTCCCTGCAGCAGCCTGCGCTGGGGAACCTGCTTCGTGGGTGAGAGGCTCGTCGCCACCAACTGGAAACCGGCGCCTCCCGCCATCGTCTCCGCGGAAGAAACGACAAGCGAAGGTTCGGACCTGAGCTGGATTCTGGCGGGTTGCGGTGTGGTGCTGGTCACGACGCTGGTACGCAAACGCCGGGACGACGAAGCCAACCAACTGATGCCGGTACACCGGCGGCGTCCGTCCCGTCCCGAACCCGATGAGGGTCCGACAGGGCCGGTTCCACTCCATGCGGAATTGGTCGCCACGGAACAACTTGATGAAGTCTTTGCCCGATTCGGTTTCGAGCCCGACCCCGTGGAACCGTGTCCGGTTCCCACGATTGCTCCCGCCGTGGCGGAAACTGTCACCACGCATCCTTCACCGTACAGCCGCGGAATCGCCTTGAAACCCGCCACGTCCCCGCTTCCCTCGTCCTCTCTCCGGCCGTGTCGTCGTTGGAGCATGGTCTCGTTCATCGGTCTGGTGCTGGCGGTCGCCTGCTTCTGGCAGGGGTTGCCGGCGCTGAGTTCCGTCTGGCGCGACGAAGTTCGGGCTCAGGGGATTGCTCCGGCACCGCAGCGGGAGTTGGTCCGGACGAAGATCAAGGATCTGCGGCCGGGACGGAGCGTCATCGCCGGGAATCCGGAACTGCATCAGACGCTGGCCGACAGCGACATCGACCCGGCCACATGGCGGCTGATCACGCTGGTCATGACGAAGCCGGACGGCGGACGGCTCGACATCGAACTGCTCCGGCCTCTGGAATGGATCGAAGACTTCGGGGCCGAAGTCGGCAAGTCGGTCGACCTCGATCTGGCGGAACTCGGAGCAGCGGGTCCGGCCGAAGTGCTGTCGATCGGCCCCTGCCCGGAGATTGAACCGGACGACGGCCACGGCCGAAGGGTCGTCACTGGCACATTCCGCCACTCGTCCGGCAACGTCTTCGACCTGCTAATCGCGGGCGAACCCGAGCCGATCGGCACAACCGGCAACCACCCCTTCTGGAGCGAAGACCGCCACGTCTTCGTCCCCGCCGAAACCCTGCAACCCGGCGAACGACTTCGAAAGGCCAACGGCTCGACGACGACTGTCGTGTCCCTCACCCGGCGATCCACGACCGAACCCGTCTACAACCTCGAAGTCGACGTCGACCACGTCTACCACGTCGGCACCGGCGGGGTGCTGGTGCATAACAGTTGCTGGAAGACTGCGCGTAGCAATCATTGGAAGGATGAAGCAGCGGGTAACAGTGGGCGATACTCTGTCGACAACCTGAAGCGAATGCTGGAGGGCAAAGCTCCGATGATGAAAGTTGAGATGTTCCACCATAAGACGGGCAAACAGATTGTCGATATCCCAATGGAACTTCACCATCGAAGCCTGCCTCAACGGCTCGGAACTCCGAAAGCCAACGAGGCGTGGAATCTGGAGCCCACAACACCCTGGGGGCACGCTGGAATGGATCCATTCCGACGTCTGGGATACGACATTGTTCGAATCATCAATGGAACGAATAGCTGGTGAACTATGATGGACGAACAGGCAATACTGAACGCGATGAAGGACTTTGCGGAAGGACGCTTCTCACCGCATGAGTGGCTGGCGTGGTGGGAAGCACATGAGTCATCAGTCAAAGTTGTCGTTTCGGCCGGGCAATTCTTGCGGCTCAAGCCCCGCGTTCGGACTCACGGGGATGTTGTCGTGGCTGAGCGATGTCACAAAGAAGTGTGTGCAGTACTGCGATCTCGAAACATCGATTTTGTCGACGGCCTTCAGGAACAGTTTGCGCGAGGACGCGAACATTTTTACGGCAGAATTAAGTTTGGAGGCCGAGTACTTTCGATTGCCGAGGAGGAGTTCCACGCCTCCGTTCCCGGCCATGTGTCTGATCAATGGTTCGAATCGTTCACGGTTTCTGAAAGGGACAGCGCTGACGATTGGATTCGAAGTCGACTGGATTCGTTGTTCCAGTGCGTGAATCAACCACCAACATGGGTTAACGAGCCAGATTGGCCGTGGAATGGCGATAATCCGCTCATCTTCATCACTCAATACACCGTTCCGACGAATGATTTGACGCAACGCGAAATGATTGCGGATGTGACACTCTATGTATTTAGTGATCGCGTGTGCGACGGCACATCGCAGCGTGTGAGCTTCCGACTTGTTGAGCAATTTGTACTGTAGTGCAGTGCGAGAGTTCGATGTGGCAGCACACTTTGATTCTGCCCACGGCGGTACCGCGGAAACGCCGGGATGATTCAGAGCGGACGGTGCCACCGGTCCGGCCCCGCCGCACTGAACCGGATTCGGATGCATCGGAGCCGGTTCCGGTCAACGCGGTTCAGGCCAATGCCGAACTCGTCGTTCAAGTGTTCGCCCAATTTGGTTTCGAGCCCGACCCCGTGGAACCGTGCCCGGTTTCGACGAATGCTCCCGCTGTGGCGGGAATTGTCACCACGCATCCTTCATCGTACAGCCGGGAAATCACCTTGAAACCCGCCGCGTCTCCGCTTCCTGCGTCCTCCCCACGGCCGCGCCGTCGGTGGGCAGAAACAAAGGTGTCAGGAACCAAATACGGACGGTTGCCCGTAAACGGTTATCGCGATAGGGCCCGCCCTCGCGGGCAGCCCCTCGCACAGATCCTTACGTGCGGAACTACCGCATACGGCTCTTACCTTGGATAAAGACGAGCGAACCTCACGTTGGGATCGGGATGCAGGATTTTCGGCGTGGGAAGCCAGCGTCTGCAAAGCCGCGAGAACTTGGGCCAGGTCAACCTCCGTCCGCGTTGCGTGCGTCGCCGCAGCACGCGAT
>JANMLE010000928.1:0-12933 GCA_031372385.1 Planctomycetota bacterium
TTCGCGGTCATCGCGTAACTGGCGGCGGCGACCGCCAGCATCAGACCCTCCTGCACTCCGAACGGCCAGGGCTGGCCGCCGTTTCCGTAGCCCTGTCCCGAGCAGAAGATCACCGCCACGATCCCGGCCAGGCCCAGGAAGTTATGCAGTCCGTCGATGCCGAACTTCTCGGTGGCCAGCGGCGTTTCGAGGGCTGCTTCTTCGGCGGGCGAACGGGCCTCGCGGTGAATGGCGATGCTGTCCCAGATGTAGAACACAACAAGCAACAGGCCGTTGACCGTCGCCCATTGCGGCCACAACCGGAACGTCCATTCAAACGGCACGCCCTTCAAAAAGCCGAGGAACAGCGGCGGATCGCCGAGCGGAGTCAGCAGGCCGCCGCAGTTGGAGACGATGAAGATGAAGAACACGACGACATGCGCCACCCGGTTCCGCCGTTCGTTCGCGCGGAGCAGCGGACGGATCAGCAGCATCGAGGCCCCGGTGGTCCCGATGAAGCTGGCGACCGTCGCCCCCAGCGCGAGGAACACCGAATTGACCAGCGGCGAGCCCTTCAAGGAACCGCGGACATACACTCCGCCACTGATCACGAACAGCGAGCCGAGCAACGTCAGGAACGAGACGTATTCTTTGCCGGCATGCTCCAGCGCCTCCAGGCCGTGATGTCCGAACGTCAGCATGTAGACCACGACCGGAACACCCAATGCCGCCGCGATGAAGCCCTTGTTCTGGTTGTGTTCCCACCAGTGCGGATTCAACAGGGGAAACAAAGCGATGCACAGCAGCAACAGACAAAACGGGGCGATGGCCGTTGGATTGAGCTGATCACCGAGCTTTTCCTCGCGAACCTGCCCGGCCTGCTGTTCGGCGTGGGGATGCTTCTCAGCACCGGCAGCGTGGGGTGCCTTGGAGTCTTCAGCAGACGCCGTCGACGGACCAACCGTCAGGCCGATGGATACGAGCAACGATGCCAGCAACAGGCAGAATCTGTTCACAAACGTGGTCCCTTGAAAATCAACGTCCATCGCGAGCGGTCGACATTCAATCCGATGGCACGGTCGGTGTCGAGTCCGCGGGGAAGGATGGGGGGAAGTGAGAAGTGAGAAGTGAGAAGTGAGAAGACTGGAGGTAAGGGACTGAAGACGGCAGACTGTGACGGGCCGCTCTTGGGACTTGCCTTTCCTCCGGCCTCCCGCCTCCAGCCTTCCTCCAACAAAGCCTCCCGGTGTGACTGACTCCCTGCACGTGCTGTTCGAAGACAATCATTGCCTGGCCGCCGACAAACCGGCCGGGTTGCTGACGATGGGGGACCACACCGGCGAACCCACGCTGGTCGATGCGGCGCGGGAGTACCTGAGACTCAAGTACCACAAGCCGGGAAACGTCTTCGTGGGGGTGGTGCATCGATTGGACCGGCCTGTGTCGGGCGTCGTGTTGTTCGCCCGCACCAGCAAGTCGGCCAGCCGATTGTCGGAACAGTTTCGCGTGCGCAGCGTGGAAAAGACGTACCTGGCTCTCGTGGAAGGAAGAGTTTTCCCACCCGAAGGGATCTTGGAAGACCGACTGGCCAAGAATCGCGCCCGCAACGTGGTGTCGGTCGTGGATGAGGATGACGATGACGGACAGGAATGTGCCCTGGAGTATCGCCGCCTGCGACAGATGGGCCGGCTGACGCTGGTGGAGATCCATCCGAGAACCGGTCGCAGCCATCAGATTCGCGTGCAGTTGGCCGCGCGGAGCTGGCCGATTGCCGGAGACCGGAAGTACGGTTCGAAGATCAACGTCGGCGGCTTCATCGGACTGCACGCCTCGACGCTAATCTTCCAGCATCCCGTTTCAAAGCAGACCGTCATGGTGACCGCGGAGATCCCCGCGGCGTGGGAGAAGTTGGTGAAGGGTGAGGTGTGAAGGGTGAAGGGTGAGGTGTGAAGGGTGAAGGGTGAAGGGTGAAGGGTGAAGGGTGAAGACGTCGGCCCACTGCCCACCGCACACTACCTCACCGTATACGCCACCGGATACGCACCCCAGGCACTGCTCGTGATGCCGTTGGCCGTGGTGCCGGCGAACTGGTTGGGGGATTCGACGATCGTGACCTGGACCACTCCCGTTTCGCCGTTCTTCAGAACTCCGGCATGGACGGCGGCGGTCGCCAAGGCACTGTCGGTCGTGTAGGTTCCCGTCCCGTAGACCGATCCCCCGATCTGGCCGGTGACGTTAAACACGAATGACTCACCCACCTTTTGGTTGTAGGCGGACAGGCTCCCAGGGTTCGGCAACGCATCCTTGGCCATCGCGCCCCTGGTCCGGGCCGTCAACAAGCCTCCCTTCGCATTCAGTTCCTGCGGAGTCAGGAAGCCGTCGCCGTTCTTGTCGAGTTTGACGAACTCGGCGTACTTCGCGCGTTCCCATTCGTACAGGCCAATCTGCCCGTCGCCGTTCTTGTCCCTGGAGGCGTATTCCTTGGGAAGAGTCGGGACCATCCGCGATTTGCCTTTGCGGCCGGGGGTGGGTTGGGCCGGGACAGGTTGTGCGGGAACAGGGATCGCGGTGAATGTCGGCACCTGAAAGTCCACCGTCCCGGTGGAACCGCTCATGGGCTGCGCGGGAACGACGATCACTTCGGTGGTCCGTCCCTGCCCGTCGACGACGATATTCAGCGGCTGGGTGTATTCCTGGGCCGCGCAGACATTGATCAACAACATCCCGGCCAGCATTTTCACGACTGTTTTCGCCATGTCAGATGTCCCCTAATCCGGATCGTGTCAGATCGCGTGCCACAGTCGCACGTCCTTCCGATCCAAGCGGCAGACGCTTGCTCCGCTGAACGTTTCGCGGAACTGTTCGAGTCCTTGATTGGGCTCGTTCTGTTCGAGCCCCGCCGGATTCTAATCGACAAATCCGACGAACGGTAGAACTCTTTATGCCGCCCGTGATACCGTTTGCCTGTCCGATCAATGTGATCGGACGTCGGGTGAAGGACGGATCGCGTCGCCGATGCAGACAACGGTTCGAGCATAGCCAAAACCAAGGCGGTCGGCAGGAGCGGATCTACCCGTAGGACGGATTTCCAAACCGTCCGTCAACGCCGGACGGATTGGAAATCCGTCTTACGTCATTGGTGGTTGATTTCCTGCGGCCCCCCAAGACCGACGTCCGCGCGACATTCTCTTTGTGAACCCGCTCCCCATGCGTCGGCCGATTCAACAACAGTTGCTGGTTCCGATGCTGGTCGTGGTCTTGGCGGGAGTGGCCGTCGCCAGTTTGACCGGGGCGTGGATCGGAGCCCAGTTTGCCCGCCACCAAGAGCAGGAGAATCTGCGGCGTCTGGCCGGAACATTGGCCGATGCCGGGTTTCCGCTGACCGAGAATGTGCTGCACAAGATGGCCGGTCTGTCGGGTGCGGACTTCGTCGTGCTCGGTCCGCTGGGGCACGTTCAGCAGTCGACGATTCCGCTCTCCGGTGCAGAGGCGACCGAATTGCAACGGCTGGATCGTGAGCGGCTGGATCGAGCGGAGCGGGCAACCGGAACATCGCCGGATCTGGCGTTGGTCTTGTCGGCCCGGCGTTATCGGGCGGCGCGGCTGCCCGTCCGAGTCGCCCCGCCGCGCAGCGAGTCGCAGACGTTGTATGTCTTGTATCCCGAGGAGCACTGGGATCGGGTGGCGCTGCGCGCGGCCTGGCCGCCGCTGGTTGCCGGATTGGTGGCGGCGGTCATGGCGATTGCACTGACAACGTTCCTGGCGCGACGCTTCACGGCCCGGGTTCGTCAGTTGAGCGAACAGGCGGCCACCATCGCGTCGGGACGATTCCTCTCGACACCGCTTCCATCCACCGACGACGAACTGCGGGATCTCGCCGCGGCCCTCAACCGGATGTCCGAACAACTCGGGCACTACGAGGAACAGGTGCGGCGCAGCGAACGGCTGCGGACGCTGGGGCAACTCGGCGCCGGCATCGCCCATCAGCTCAGGAACTCGGCGACCGGAGCGCTGATGGCACTGGAACTCCATGCGGCGGAGCTGCCGACCGCGGCCGATCGGGAATCGCTCGACGTGGCGCTGCGGCAACTGCACCTGATGGAAACATCCTTGAAGCGCTTCCTGCATTTGGGACGCGGTGAACGGCTTCCCTCGCAGTCCGTGTCGCTGGGTCAGTTGATTGACGAATCGCTGCCGCTGGTCGAACCGGCCTGCCGTCATGCCAACATCCGGCTTCAATGGAATCGGCCGGACGTCGAAGGGATCGTCACCGGAGAACCCGATTCGCTGCGGCAACTGCTGCTCAATCTGCTCGTCAACGCGATCGAAGCGGCGACCGATGCCACCGGCAAACCGGGGATGGTCCGCGTCGAACTCGACCGGGCGGCGACCGATGCCGCATCGTCCGGTGCGACTCAAGTCGACATGCACGAAGTCCGCTTGCGGGTCATCGACAGCGGGCCCGGTCCCGATAAGCAGATGTCAACCCGCCTGTTCGAACCGTTCGCGACGAGCAAGCCCGATGGAACCGGCCTCGGTCTCTCCGTCGCCCGCGAGATCGCCGAAGCGCATTCCGCGCAACTGACCTGGCGGCGCATCAATGGAACGACCTGCTTCGAAGTCGGCTTCGATTCACCGTGCCCGTAACCCGCGGGGCGGCACCCAACGCCTTTAACCCGGATTATTCATGAGGAACCACGAAATACTCGAAAGACACGAAAATGAAGAGAGTTGCGGTCAGAGCATCGCAAGACGTCGCGTGTCGTTCCTTGGCGGTCGCTTGGGATCAGAACTCTCGCCTCTTCTTCACTTTCGTGTTTTTCGTGGTGAATAATCCGGGTTAACCCTTTTTCGTAGCGGAATTCGCAAGAATTCAGTGGTTTCGATATTCGACGAAGGTTGGGAGTCGTCCTCCGCGAGTTGAATTCTTGCGAATTCAGCTACAGCAAGAGGGTTAACGGCGTTGGGCGGCGCTGCCCGCCTCATCCTCCCGTGTGGTGTTTGAGCAGTTTCAGGAACTCGCGCATCATCGGGGTGTTGTCGTGCCAGGTGCGACCGCTGATCAGGTTGCCGTCCACGACGACGGGCTCGTCGACGTAGTTCCCGCCACATTGGGTGATGTCGAGCGCACATTTGGCGACCGTCGTCAGGGTTCGGCCTGTCAGGCAACCCGCGGCGGCGGCGATCTCGACGCCGTGGCAGACCGTGCAAACCGGCTTGCCGGCGTCGAAGAAGTGCTTGGTGACCTTCAGCAGGTCGCGGTCGTAGCGGATGTACTCGGGTGCCCGCCCCCCCGAGAGAAACAGGCCGACATAGTCCTCGGGATTGACATCGCGAAAGGCGATGCGGGCTTGGATGTGGTACGCGGGCTGTTCACGGGTGATGTCCCACGGAATGCTGTCGTTGGGGGGAATCTCGTGCATCACCCCGTGGTACTTGCGTACTTCGGGACCGGCCACGACGACTTCGAACCCGTCTTCGGGAAGACGAAAGAACGGGTACAACGTGTCCATCACTTCGGTGGCATCGCCGATCGGCATCAACACTTTCAAGGTCATTTGGCATTCCCCTGGTCGAGGTCTCGGCCGCACGCCAGACAGTCGTGGCGATGGTGTGACAACGGTAGCTGTTCGCGTGGATGGCATCCACCGAACGAAGCGTGAGGGACCGCGCGTCAGACCAACAGCGCCAAGTTAGCTGTTTCGTCGCTGAAGGCTGAGACAGCCTCATCAGCCCGGAGGGCGGCAGATGGTTGCCCACGGCGCGAGCCGTGGGTTGAGTGGCGAAGAGACCGCATTAGCCCGGAGGGCGACACTTGAATGAACCGTCCGCGACTTTCGATGTGTCGCCCTCCGGGCTGATTGGAGACTGCTGCCGATCTCCCACGGCGCGCGCCGTGGGCAACCATCTGCCGCCCTCCGGGCTAATACCACCACGACCACTGACACGTTAGCGCGGTAGGTTTAGTCGGTTGCCTGCGATCAACACGCGGCGTCTGTCCCGTGCCGGACTCGCTTCCCGACGGTCCAGCGCCCGGCGATGGGGCAATGATGTCGCCGAAGCGAAGGCGACCCTGCGGGGCACGACTTCAATGTGTTCAACACGCCCCGTTCAACGTGCCTCGTTCGAACCGCTTCGAGCACATTGAAAACGTGCTCCACAAGAATTGTCGGCGACGTCCCCAATGTGAATGTCTGAAGAATCTTGACGGCGACCGACTCGGCGCGTTTCCCGAGAATTGACGAATGCAATCGAACTGCTTATAGATCAGTGGCCGTTTTTGGATCGGAATGTGTTGGGATCATTTGGGTTGTCGTGATCGATCGAACACATCCTCATTCACGCCCCGGTTTCGTTCCCGTCGGTTGCCCCCTGTTTCAGGATGCTGTCGCCCGTTGGCGACTTGAAAATGTTGCCTCTCTGGCTTCACGCGGACCGAGTGAGTCTGAAGCCAATCGCTGATGCCCGCCCACCGATTGATCCCGCGAATCGGTACGAGCGCCCCCCGTTGGAAGAACAAGAGCCATCATGCAGATCACAGGTTTTCGGTCGGAATCACAGGAACTGGTTTTGGATGTCGATCAACTGCCCGGAGCGGTGGCGGTGAATCGCGAATCGGGCCAGGTGGTCTTGCGGGGGGAACTCACCAACGGAGCGCCAATTCCCGCGACCGTGTCCGCCGACAAGGTGGTCGATGTGGAATCGGTCGCGCGCGATGACGGGCACGTTGAGATCAAGCTGGCCTTTCAGTGTGACGATGGCTCAACGGTCACGCTGTCGCTCGGCACCACGGATCAGGCCGATGCGGCCCGCGCGTGGATCGACGAAGTGAAGTCGGCCGTGGCCAAACGCGAACGACGCCCGCGGCTGAATCCGACCGTCGATCTCGGACAGGCTGTCGCCGTGCCGTCGATCATTGAGACCGCGATGGAGACCGCGGCGGCCAGTGCCATGGAATCGGAATCTCCCGCCAAGGTCGCTGTCGAACCGCCGCCTCCGGCCGCGCCGCCCGTGGAACTGCCACCGGAACGGCTGGCGATTGACGCGGACTTGGAACGTGAACTCGACGCCGCGATGGCTGGCCAGATGACCGAGCCGACGATGCCGCCCGCCGGCGCGTCGACACCGACTCCTCATTCCGCCGTGGCGGACCTGCCCGAGTCCGAAGATCTGTTGGAAGCCGGAACGAAGCTCAAGGCCAAGGTCCAAAGCGTGACGGCCGACGACGTCTTCTGCGAAGTCGGCTTTCGCTCACCGGGTGTGTTGCCCGCGCGTCAGTTCCCCCAGGGGAAGCAGCCGCGCGTGGGTGAAGAGTTTCTGGTGGTCGTCGAGAAGTACGATCCCGAAAACAGCGTGATCCTCGTCAACCTGCCGAAGGCCACCCGCAAGGCCAAGGGGAACTGGGAAGAATTGAGCGTCGGGCAGGTGGTCGATTGCATGGTCACCAAGACGAACAAGGGTGGCTTGGAAGTGAACATCGGCCCGTTGCGGGCGTTCCTGCCGGCCAGTCAGGTCGACCTCGGTTTTGCACCGGCACTGGAGACGTATGTCGGCAAGAAGCTGACGGTCCAAGTCACGGAAGTGAATCCCGCCAAGCGCAACCTGGTCGTCAGCCGCCGGGTGATCCTGATCGAGGAACGCAAAGAGTTGGCGGTGACCTTCTGGCAGCAGGTCGAAGTTGGCCAGCAATACACGGGGACCGTCAAGACGATCAAGGACTACGGAGCGTTCATCGATCTCGGCGGGGCCGACGGCTTCCTGCACATCGGCGAAATGAGTTGGACGCGCGTCAAGCATCCGTCCGAAGTGCTTCAGGAAGGGGCGCAGGTCGAAGTCGTCGTGCTGTCTCTGGATCGCGAGAAGCAGAAGATCGGCCTCGGCATGCGGCAACTGGCGGTCAACCCGTGGGCCGGTGTCGAAGACCGCTATCCGCAAGGCAAAACTGTTTCCGGTCGCGTGACACGGGTCTCGGACTTCGGAGCATTTGTCGAACTGGAAACCGGTGTCGAGGGATTGATTCACATCAGCGAGCTCGACCACCAGCGCGTGCGCAAAGTCAGCGACGTGGTGAACGTCGGCCAGGAAATCGAGATGCAGGTGCTGGAAGTGCTGCCCGATCGCCAACGCATCAGCCTGTCCCTGAAGGCTCTCAAACAAAAGCCCGAGCGGCCGAAGGACGAGGACATGTCGCCGTCACAAGGACAGCAGTACGAACGCAAGCGGAAGGAACCCCTGCGCGGGGGAACCAGTAGCGAAGGTGGCGGCGGATTGTTCGGGAACCCCGGCAGCTTCCGCAAGTAAACCAGCGTTGGCCGAGTGCCGCGATCCGCTTATACCTCACGACGGGGAAGAAACGCATTGGAGTCGTTTAACCCTGAGCCAACGGCGAAGGTGGAGCGGGCAGAAGCGTCTTTCTCCGCTGGTACGGTCGGCACACGCATTGGAGCGCTGGCACCCGACACCTTCGCCGTTGGCTCAGGATTAGACGACTCCGCCTGAGCCGCATGTGGATTGGTGACACAAATCGTCGGAGTGTCAGCGAGGGTTTCAATCGACCAATACGAAGCCCGGCTTGCCTGCAAGCCGGGCTTTTACACATCTGGAAGGCTTCAACACATGGAAGGCTTCAACACAGTGTCCCGCAAGGAAACGGAAATGAGCCGGATCATTCTGTCATCCGTCCTGATGAGCGGCCTGCTGCTGGGTTGCAGCGCGGCTCCGAATCCGTCGACTCCAGCGATCAACGATTCGCCGCCGGAAACCGCGGATTCGCGCACGGGCCAGTCCGCCGCGAAAGATTCGGACGCCGGTGTGGCCACGATCTCGACAGGCGATCCGTTGGAGGCCGATCCAGCATCTGCGTCGACCGGTTCATCGGCCGCCCGTCCGGCAACATCCAAGCCGGCCGCGGAGCGGGTCGGCAACGACTGGCCGATCTTCCTCGGTCCGCACGGGACGGGGATCTCCGACGAAACCGGGTTGCTCGATGTCTGGCCGGAAGAGGGCCCGTCGCTGCTGTGGGACAAGCGAATCGGCAAGGGCTACAGTTCGCCGTCGATTCGCGGCGACAAGCTTGTCGTCCATCATCGACAGCGCGACACGGATGTCATCGAGTGCGTCCGGGCCGACGATGGATCGCCGATCTGGAAGCACGAGTACGACACCGACTTCTCCGATCCCTACGGCTACAACAACGGGCCGCGCTGTTCACCGCTGCTGACTGAAACGCGCTGTTATACCTACGGAGCCCAAGGGCGGTTGGTCTGTCTCAATCTCCAGACCGGCGAGTTGGTCTGGGAACGCGACACGGCCGCCGACTGGAAAGTGCCCGGTCACTTCTTTGGTGCCGGATGCACGCCGATCCTGGAAGGCGGTCTGCTGATTGTGCTCGTCGGTGGCCAGCCGAATTCGGGCGTTGTCGCGTTCGATGCCGCGACCGGAAAAACAAAGTGGGAAAGTGTCGGCAAGGCGACGTGGGACGGCGTCATCACCGATGATCCCGGCAATCCACCGCTGGAGTGGTCGGATGCGGAGATGCTCGTCAGCTATTCCTCGCCGATCGCGGTGACGATCCACGGACAACGGCATGTCTTGTGTCTCGTGCGCCAGGGTCTCGTCTCGCTCGATCCCGTCACCGGCCGGGTGCGGTTCAAGTACTGGTTCCGCGCGCGGGAGAAAGAATCGGTCAACGCCGCGCGGCCGGTCGTGATCGGCGATCGGATCTTCCTGTCGGCGGCTTACAAGACGGGGATGGCGCTGCTGAAAGTGCAGCCGGACGGCAACGGATACGACGTTGTCTGGCGCGACAATCGCGGCATGTCAACACACTGGTCCACTCCCATTCATCACGACGGTTGCCTGTTCGGATTCAGCGGCCGGCACGAGGAGGAAGGGATGCTGCAGTGCGTTGACCTCGAATCGGGGGAACGGGTTTGGCAGACCAACGGGTTTGGCGGCAACGAGAGTGACTTGGAGCAGGATCCGTTGACGGGCAAGATCAAGGATTCCAAGACGGGCAAGGTCATCCCCTGGCCGTTCTACGGCCGGGGCTCAGCGACGCTGGCCGAAGGGAAGTACTTCATCCTCGGGGAACGGGGCACACTCGCACTGGCCAAGCTCAGCCGGGCGGGTTGGAAGGAAATCAGCCGCACGACCTATCCCAAACTGAAGTATCCGATGTGGGCCTCGCCCGTCCTGTCGCGCGGCCGCCTGTACCTGAGAAGCGAAGACTGGCTCCTCTGCCTCGACGTCGCCCAACCCGGCGACACCAACCCGAAGCGTTAGCGAGGGAGTCAGAGGCTATACGCGAAGGGGTCGGGAGTCTTTTTCATGCCGCACGACGTCGCTCACGAAGGCTCAACTCGAGAACTTGCGGCATGAAAAAGACTCCCGACCCCCTCGCAATGGCGGCTTTTCGGACAGCCTCTCAGATGCGGAACCCGCCACGAATCTCACGCATCACGCGAACGGGACCAAGCAGCGTCCGATTCGCACGCGAATTGTTGAACTCGGATCGTTAGTCTGTTACCCACGTCGGGCGGACGGCACGCACGCCAGTCACCGGCAAATCCATTTGGTTTCTGCCAGCGGCAAACACACAGAAGACACACCAGGAGCATTCCCATGAGCAAGCCCGTCAATGTGGCGATGATCGGTCTCGGTTTCGGTGCGGAGTTCATTCCGATCTATCAGGCGTTGCCCGACGCCAACGTCTACGCGCTCTGCCAGCGCAACAAGGAGAAGCTCGACAAGGTCGGCGATCAGTTTGGCATTGGCCAGCGGTTCACCGATTACGCCGCCGTGCTGAAGGATCCCAGCGTCGACTGCGTCCACATCAACAGCCCGATCTCCGAGCACGCCTGGATGTCGATGGAAGCGCTGAAGGCCGGCAAGCATGTGATGTGTACTGTGCCGATGGCGACGAACGTCGAGGACTGCCGCAAGATCTGCGAACTCGTCAAGCAGACCGGCCTGAAGTACATGATGGCCGAGACCGTCGTCTACTCGCGCGAATTCCTGTTCATCAAGGAGATGTACCAGAAGGGGGAACTCGGCAAGATCCAGCACTTGGCGGCGTCGCATCCGCAGGACATGGACGGCTGGCCCGACTACTGGCAGAAGATGATCCCGATGCACTACGCGACGCACGTCGTCAGCCCGTGCCTGGGGTTGCTGAACGGCCGCGCCGAGTACGTCAGTTGCTTCGGTTCGGGCACCGTCCGCGACGACATCGCCGCGAAGTCGGGCAACAAGTTCGCCGTGGAATCGTGCCACATCAAGGTCAAGGACAGCGACGTCACCGCGCACATCTGGCGGTTCCTGTACGACGTCGCCCGGCAATACCGCGAGAGCTTCGATGTCTACGGCACGGAGCGCAGCTTCGAATGGACCCTGGTCGAACACGAACCGCACGTGATTCACACCGCCAAGAAGCCCGAGCCCGAGATCCCCGAAAAGGTCACGGTCCCCGACTACGCGCATCTGCTCCCCGAACCGATCCGCAAGTTCACGCTGCCGTCGGAAATTCACGACACGGAACATCTGTCGTTCATCCAAGGCGGCGGCCACGGCGGCTCGCACCCACACCTGGTCAACGAATTCGTGTCGGCCCTGCGCGACAACCGCGACCCGTGGCCGAACGCGACACTGAGCGCCAACTGGACCTGCGTCGGCATCCTCGCCCACGAGTCCGCGCTGCAGGGTGGGGCGATCGTCAAGCTGCCGGAGTTCACACTGGCGTGAAAACCGAAGTCCCCTCATGCCAACCCTCTCCCCCGAAGACGGGGGCGAGGGGACAGGAATGTCAGCTTTGCTTCAACGGTTCCTTGCGTTCCGTGATGGAGCGACAGATGGCGGCCATCTCGGCATTGAGGGCGATGTAGTCGTGCCACTTGGCTGGCACGTTGTCTTGATGAAAGATCGCCTGGGTCGGGCAGACAGACATGCACGCTTCGCAGTCGATGCACGCATCGGGGTCGATGAACAACATGCCTTCACCTTCGTGAAAACAGTCGCAGGGGCAGACGACCACGCAGTCGGTGTGCTTGCATCCAAAACAGGGTTCCGTGACTACGAACGCCATGATTGCACCTTTCCATGTTGAGTTGATCGCGGCCCGACGAGGTCGCCTGAAACCCAGATACGGTTTGCGGACCCTGACCGGACACGGAATCCCATTTTTTTCGCGGAACCGTCGAGTGAACCCTCCCGCCAACCCATCGCCGTCATCTTTCGAGCAGCCGCGCGTCGAGTCGGCTTGGCTGGTCGAATGCTTTCGGCAGGGGGATGAGCGCGCGGCGGAGGCGCTCTTCCGGCGATACTTTCCGCGGTTGACGGCTCTCGTCCGAGCGAGGCTCAGCGTTCGCTTGCAATCGCGACTCGATGCCGACGACGTGGTCCAATCGACTTACCGCAGCTTCTTCGTCCGCGCCGCGGCCGGTCAGTTTGAACTCGGTGCCAGCGGCGACCTGTGGCGGCTGCTGGCCCGCATGGCGCTCCACAAGCTGTCGCATCAAGTCGGTCGCCACACGGCCGAGAAGCGGGCCGTCTCAGCCGAGGAGCGATTGTCCGAGACGAACGACCTCGCGTCGCGGGAGCCTTCACCCGATGAGGCCGCTGCCGTCGCCGATGAACTCGAACTCGTGATGCGATCGCTCAATGACACCGAACGCCGGACGCTTGAACTGCGGTTGCAGGGCGAACGGCTCGAAGACATCGCCGCCGAGTTGGGCCAATCGGAACGGACGGTCCGCCGGACGCTGGCTCATGTCCGCGAGATCATGCTGCGGCGAGTGCCCGACAAGCGGATCGAATCTGGTGAGCCGGGCGGGGTCAGCCACCCGACGTATTAGGGTGGCACCCCAGTCCCGGGGCGGAGGGCACCCGGCTCACCAACATTGGTTTTGGGTTTACGGGATGTAGCCACGCTCGACTAAACCCACATACACCACAAAA
>JANMLE010000934.1:0-4193 GCA_031372385.1 Planctomycetota bacterium
AACTGCTGTCCCTGATTCGAGGCACCACAACCACAACCGGCTTGGAAGTCACCGCCGATCTCGATCCCCGCGACTACCCCAAGAAAGTCAAAGTCCCCAACGCCGAGTTCAAAAGCATTCAACTCCAGCGTCACAACATCTCCCCTCAATGGAACTACTCCATTACTCCCGAAAACTCTCGGACGTAGTAAATGCACAGCCCCTAAACACAACTCCAGTCGTGACCAACCTGTCCGCACTTTTCAACACTCCCCCCAAATAGTTTGTTGAATCCTCTTTACCATAGGCGGCCCGGTCTTTGCCCTTCTGTTCCTGCTCGACGATGCGCCGGCCGATCTCGAAATTGGAGTGGACCTGCACGAGGTCCACGCCACGAGCGACCGTGGTCCGGGCGGCAACGATCAGCTTGCGAATGTCTTCAAAAAACGTCTTCGTGATTTTCATAGCAGACCTCGAATCGTTTGCAGCACGTCCGCGCTCTTGGTGTCCAGCGCGGCGATCTCGTCCATGATCGCTTCGGGGCTGCGGTGCGTCACTTCCTCGCCGCCGTTGGGGTTCTTCACCGACAGGTCGAACGTCGTCGGGTCGAGCGTGGCGGCCTCCACGCTCCACGACTTTGGCGAGTCGGCGCAGGTCGGCTGCAACTCGATGAACTCGGCGAGGTCGTCGTCGTTGAGCGGGTTCGTCTTGCCCATGTTGCGGCCGGGGTCGAGCTGGTAGTACCAGACCTGCCGCGTCGGTGCTCCCTTCTCAAAGAACAGCACGACGTTCTTCACGCCCGCCCCCTGAAACGTGCCGCCGGGGATTTCGAGGACGGTGGGCAGGTTGCAGCTTCGTCGCGTAATCCAGCAAGGCCGCCGTGTTGTCGAGTTGGACTCCTGCCCGTAGAACGCGATGTCGCCGATCCGCCCGCCATGCTCTTCGACGAAAGTGTCGCTCTGCACGAACATGGGTGATCGAACTCGAACTGCGCGACATCCAGACCACGATGGATCTCGGCGGGCTCCGCCACCAGACTCCCGAGCCCGTGTGGCAGGAACTCTGGACCGGCCTGCTGGCGTACAATCTGGTCCGCCAGTCGCTGCTGCAATCGGCGCAGGCGTCGGGCTGCCAGCCGCACCAACTGAGCTTCGCCTCCGCCTTGCAGATGCTGGCCAACACCTGGGTGCTCGCCGCCGTGCTGAACGACTCCGCCGCGCCGCGGCCGGTCCCCGTCAGCGCCCGCGAACGCCTGATCGCGCTGCGCATCCTCAACGGCCACTCGCATCGCGTGGGCGACCGTCCGAACCGCGTCAAACCCCGCGCGGTCAAACGCCGCCCCTCACCACTGGCCCTGCTCACCGAACCCCGCTGCGCCGCCCAAGCCCGCCTGATCGCCGTCCGGAAATCGCCGCCGTAACCGCAACACCCCCGGCCCCACCGCCGGGCTGTGACGAACCCGTCTTACGGGAGAACACCGCCGCCCCATGGCGACCGACACACCGGGGCGACCGACACACCGGCTTCACCGCGACTTCGAACCGAGGATGTCTCCACGTGCGCGCCAACCACCGCCACGGGACCGCCGAAAATCACGACCGCTGAAATGGCCCGCTCGCGATGGCCGCCGCAAACTCAAGCACTACATGCGACCGTGCCATTCACTATCGCGGTCGGGACGGTCATTGCTAACCGCCCCCCGCACAGATCCGTACGTGCGGAACTGCCGCATACGGCTCCTACCTTGGATAAAGACGAGCGAACCTCATGTTGGGATAGGGATGCGGGATTTTCGGCTTGGGAAGCCAGCGTTTGCTCAGCCGGGAGAACTTGGGCCAGGTCAACCTCCGGCCGCGTTGCGAGCGTCGCCGCCGCACGCGATGCCAGAGATCTTGGAGCGCCGCTCGGAATTGTTGCAGGCGAATCGAATTCCCCGGGATCGCGTGGTCATTGCCCACCCCCGGAACACACTCGACAGCCAGGAACCGACTTCCGCCAGATCCCTGTGCATCTTCCGTTTCAGCTTGTCCTTCAGTTCTTTCAGCGTGCCTCGCAACGTCTTCCTGGCCGAGATGCGTTGGATCATGAAGTCGCCTTTCCGGGTCGTCCCGCTGAGATGCGTGAAACCCGGGAAGTCGAACGTCTCGGGAGGGCCGGCGCCACGCTCCGATCGCCGCTCGGCCGCGTAGCGTCCGAACTCGATCAGCCGAGTCTTCTCGGGATGCAGTTCCAAATGAAACTTGGCGAACCGGTCCTGGAGTGCTCCGAGGCAGAGTCGCGCATCGGTCTCCTCACGGAATCCGAGAACAAAATCGTCGGCGTAGCGAACGATGATGACCTCACCCAGTGCGTGGTGTTGCCGCCACGCATCCAACCAAAGGTCCAGAACATGGTGCAGCAACACGTTCGACAATCACGGTGAGATCACCGCCCCTTGAGGTGTTCCCACTTCCATTCGCCGTCCTCGGACACTCCGGCTCGAAGCCATTTCTTCAGTAGCCTGAGACGTCGCCGGTCGGCGATCCGATGTTCCAAAAACTTCCGCAACCATTCGTGGGTGAGGTTGTCGAAGAAACCCCGGATGTCCGCATCCAGTAGCCAGTTCACTTTCTGCGTCGCAAGACCCACGCGGATAGCCTCCAAGGCTCGGTGACAGCCGCGCCCAGGACGAAAGCCATAACTGACGTGACCGACAAAAGTCGCTTGGACAGCGTTTCGTAGCACAGACGCCTCGTCCGTGCGCGAATGTCAGGGGCGGTTTCAGACGCACGGACGAGGCGTCCGTGCTACGGGGACTTTTGTCGGTCACGTCATCACGGAAGCCCGGAAAATCCTCTTCGTAAATGCCTTCCCACACCACCCGGACGGCCTGTTGGACAATCTTGTCTTCCAGGGCCGCGATCCCAGGGGCGCAGCTTGCCATCGAGCTTGGGAATCCAAGTTCGTTGGGATGGTTTTGCCCGGTGCGTTCCCCGATGAATTCGTCCGTGAAGATCAATGATCCGCACTTCACAATCTTCGGCGTACTCCGCCCACGTCTCGCCATCAATGCCCGGTGCGGCGTTCTTCTTCAAGTCCAAGAAGCTCGTTCGTAGAAGTTCCGGTGTGACGTGGTTCAGCAGATTGTTGAACCTGGCCTTCTGATCTTCTCGTGCTGTTTTTCGTACGCCCAACAGCCCGCGCGACCTGGCCGCCCGGCTCTGAGTCCGGACCAGTGGCGACTGAGAGGCGTTCTCCTTGGTCAGTCTCCGTTCCTCCACAGACTCTGCGGCCGTTGGCAGTCCGGCCTTGTTTGCTGCTTCTCAGGTACTACGAAACTGTCTGACTTCCCGGAAGCGCGCCTGTCGGCATGGCGGCCTGTCGGCCTGTCGGCAGGACGGCATCTCGCCTTCTCCGACCGATCCGCCGCAGGCCCGTCGCGATGCGTTCGACTTTGGCCAGGTTCAGCCGATACTTCGTGAAGCTCGGATCGATGATCTTGATCCGCGGATCGGGATAGCGCTGACTCGGCTCCCATTCGGCCCTGATCCGAGACGTCAACGCGAGTGCCGAAAACACGCTGCTGGCGAGGAATGCTCTGCGGTGCATAGTCATGTTCCCTTATTTATTCTGCGCGGGTCATTTAGTGCCCGGCAGCCTGAGCGTGTTGAGCGCGTGGTTCTCCGGGACTGCGAGATTGGCAAGCGTCGCATTGAGCCGGCCTTCTTCGTCGGCGTTGACTGGCAGCGCGGCGGCGTGGAACGCGGGGAGGAGTTTGTCCCAGACGACGTTGAGTTCGGCCTGCATGTCTTTCGTGTCGGCAGTGATCGTGATGACCGCGTCTTGTTCCGGAAGCACGAGGCAGAATTGTCCGAACGCTCCGTCGCCGCGGTAGGCTCCGTGACGACAGCGCCAGAACTGGAAGCCGTAGCCCTGATCCCAATCGCGAGCCGGATCGCTGCCGTTGGAGACTTGTTTCGAGGTCGCCTGCTCAATCCAAGATGCAGGGACGAGCTGCTTGTCGTTCCACTTTCCCTTCTGCAAGCAGAGCTGCCCGAACTTGGCGATGTCCTCGGTGCGCAGCATCAAGCCCCAACCGCCGGTCGAGATCCCTTGTGGGCTGCTCATCCAGGTCGGGTTCTCAATGCCGAGCGGCTCAAACAATCGCGGCTTCAAGAACTCCAGCACCGTTTGCCCCGTGACCTTCTGCACGATGGCCGACTGCATGTAAGTCG
>JANMLE010000941.1:0-2905 GCA_031372385.1 Planctomycetota bacterium
ATGGAAGTACGGTTCATCGAAGTGTCGCCCTCCGGGCTAATGCGGTCTCTTCGCCACTCAACCCACGGCTCGCGCCGTGGGCTAACATCTGTCGCCCTCCGGGCTGAAGAACTGTCGTCAGTCGCCAGCGACGAAACGGCCCGGCGGGCGCTGTAGGTCGAGCGAACAGCGATCAACGCCGCGTGGATCGCCTTCTTCTGTTCATTTTGCACTTCGCACTGATCACTTCTCACTTCGCACTATTTGTTCGCCGCGAGATCCGCCGCCGGCTCCCGCGACGAACTCACTACGCCGTCTCCATCGCAGTGTGTGCCTTGACCGCTTCCTGAATCAAGGCCAGCGTCTCGTCCAGTTCCGGGCGGAACAGGTCGCCGATCAGCAGGTCGGTGATGTCTCCCTTGCGATGCGGATGCTGGCCGACGAACTTGCCGAAGCTCAGGCCGGAGTAGTACGCCAGCACCAGTTGACGCATCCGTTCCATGCCGCGGAAGTAGTCCGCTTCCCAGCCCCCCAGTTGAGCCCGCGAGGTGTCCCCCTTGGCCAGACCGTCGCAGACCGCATCGGCGGCCAGTTCGCCGGACTTCAATGCCAGCAGGACACCCGATGAATAGAGCGGATCGAGAAATCCAAGCGCGTCCCCCACGAGCACCCAGCCGTTGCCGGCCACTGTCTGCGAACGGTACGAGTACTCCTTCGCCGCGCGGTAGATGTCGGCCCGTTTGCCGCTGCTGATCCGCTGCTTGACGGCCGGACACTTCTCGACCTCCTCGTGGTAGATCGTTTCGAAGTCCTTGGTCTCGCGGTTCTTGAACAGGTATTCGTACGACGCCACCACGCCGACACTGACGATGTTGTCGTGCAGCGGGATGTACCAGAACCAGCCCGCCTTCCCCTGCACTTGCAGCACGATGGTCGCCCCTTCGTCCCGGCCGACGTCGCGCTGAGCCCCCTCCCAGTAGGTCCAGCAGGCGGCCTTCTTCAGCAGCGGATCCCACTCGCGCAAGCCGAGCTTCCCCATGATCAGCGTGCTCTGTCCGCTGGCGTCGACGATGACGTCGGCCCGCTCGATCCGTTCGCCATCGTCATCTTGAAGACGCACGCCGACCGCGCGATCCCCTTCAAACAACACTTCCAAGACGCGCACGCCCTGCTGCACGTCGACACCGTGTTCGGCCGCGTTTTCCAGCATCATCTGGTCGAACTCGCTGCGGCGCACCTGCCATGTCTGCGACGATTCGTGCGGCTTGTGATCCAGGAAGTAAAACGGTTCGGACAGCCGGCCGCTCGAACCGACGAACTGCACGCTGTACTTCTTGATGTAGTGGCTCGACTTCATCTTCGGGAGCATGTTCAACCGCTTCAGCACCCAGTACGTCTGTGGGATCAACGACTCGCCGATGTGGAACCGCGGAAACTTCTCCCGCTCGTACAACCGGACGCGATAACCCTTTTGCGCGATCAGTGTCGCGGCGGTGGTTCCGGACGGACCTCCTCCGATGACGATGACGTGGGGTTGAGACGTTTGCGGCATGAGTGACTCCTCGTGGTGTGTGGTGGAGATGGTTTGGTGAGTGTGACGATTGGCAGAGTGTTGAACGATTCATTCGGCCCCAGGGGCGAGCCTCCCAAGGCTGCCAACCCGGATGATTCATGGACTGAACCACGAAATACACGAAAACCACGAAAGGCTGAGAGATGCGCCACGGGTCACCAGCAGCATTGTGTCGCTCCGTCCACGGACTGACCCGTCAACTCACCTGCCTCACCGTTTTCCTTTCGTGTGTTTCGTGTATTTCGTGGTGAATCATCCGGACTACGGCTTGCGCCAGTGACTGACTTCCTCTTCGTGCGGATCACGGACCGATTGCAGCAGTCCGACTAGTTGCTTCAGCTCTTTGGCCGAAAGGTGTCCGAGCTGGCGCTTGTGACAATCCTGCACGGCACCCTCCAGTTTCGCGAGCAGTTTCAGTCCGGCCCGAGTGACCCCGACCTCGACCACCCGGCGGTTCTCCGGGCGGCGTTCGCGATGCACCAACCCGCGCTCCTCCAGCCGGTCAAGCATCCGCGTCATATCCGGTGCGCGGGAGATCAACCGCGTCCCCAGCGTCAGCGTCGCCACCGTCGCCGGATGCGACGCCTCCAGCAGCCGCAGGGCGTTGTACTGCTGGGCCGACAGATCAAACTGCGAAAACAACTCGTCCTCGACCGCCTTCAACCGGTCGTACGTCCGCCACAGGTTGAGATACGCCTCCTGATAAAGCGAATCAAACCGGGGAGCGCGAACGTCACGTGGCGGGGAGGTCGACATGGGGTCGCAAGATAGCGGCGGCTCAATCGGGCGTCAAGACAATGGTCGTTCCAACAGGTATCGGGTGATGGTCCAGTTGTGAGCAACGTGGTCCCGCGCTCGCAGCCCGTGGATCGTGTCCCGCCACTGGGCTTGCCCCAGTGGTTCAACGGCTTCTGCGCTACTGGCCTGCATCAAGACGAGTCGTAGCGCAGAAGCCGTCGCACCACCGAGACAAGCTCATTGGTATCCACACAACTCGATGATCGAGGCTCTGGTCAATTGTTGTCTGGTGGAGCGAGTTTCTCATTCCGACATTCGCTGCCTCCTTGAATTCGCTGTCGCATCTTCGTCTGGAATGAGAAATCGGCAGCGAATTTAAGGAGGCAGCGAATGGGACGCTTGCGGAATTGCTCGTGATCGGCCGTTGCATCCGCATCTGGCCATGAATCGCCTGCGGCTTAAAGTTGTGTGCATACCACCGAGACAAGCTCGGTGGCGGGGTGTTTTCAAGAGACGCGCCGAACTTCCCGATTGCGGTTCACCGTGTCGCGGTGTCACGCAGTTCGCGGTTCCCTCATCGCCAACGAGCTTGGATGCCACCCCGGTTTCGGCCAC
>JANMLE010000977.1:0-9720 GCA_031372385.1 Planctomycetota bacterium
TCCCGCCAGTGCCGCCGCGCGGTAGGGGATTTGGACGACGACGGCGAAGCCCATGAGCCACCCGAGATGATGGTGCCGCCACGATTCATCCCAGCGACCGTGTGCCAGATCGATGAAGCTGCGCGTCAGCCCGCAACCGGGGCAACTGAGCCCCGTCAGGCTGCGTGAGAGACATGTCTCCGGTGCCGGCCAGTTGGACAAGCCGACCGGATGCACACGCTGATCCTGCCCCACCTCCAGCACGAAGCTCAACAGGCACACGCCGGAGGCAATGACTAGCATCGTCACGTGTCGTGACTGCGAAATCTCAAGGTGCGTGACCGGCCGGCCCGACCACCACCGCCATACGCGCCACATGATGGCATTTCTATGAGACGAGCGAGACAACCGCACTGACAGGAACGAAGCCCGTCAGTGCGGGGTCCATCAGTAGCCGAGCAGGAGACATGATGAATTGCGGATTGGGTCGTTCACTATTGCGGAGCGACGGCCTGCGTCATCACGATTCGAATGATCGTCCAGAAAATGCTTGCGGCAATGGAGACGCCAATCATGATCCCCCCACGCTTGGAATCCCCCTGAATCAATGCCACGATGCCGACGATGCAACCAATCAACCCGCACAAGATGCACAAGAGCCAGTCGACAGTGCTAAGTTCACCCTTGGTATTACTGCTCATGACATTCCTCTTACGAATTCCGGGAGTTCTGGGGCCAGCCGACGGGATGTCCCCATTTCAGCGGGGCACAGATTAGACATCGGCGCTTTCGAATTCAATTCATGGCCGCTAATCATGCGATCTGATCAGAATCCCAACTCGCCGCCCCGGCAATTGTCGACGGAAACGAACACAGCCGACTGAGATGTTCTGTCGGCTGTGCTTGATGGCATGACAGTGGAGAGCGCACCACGGCCGAGAATTTCCAACGTGAATCGCGAGGCCGGACTATTCTGCGAACGCCGCGTCGAAGGCGCGCACTGACGGGGCGAAGTCGATGTTCTTGACGTACTGGCACGACTCGCGGGCGCCGTGCTCGCGGTCCATGCCGCTGTCTTCCCACTCCACCGACAGCGGGCCGGCGTACTTGGCGGCGTTCAGCGCGCGGATCACTTCCTCGAAGTTCACGCCACCGCGGCCCATGCTGCGGAAATCCCAGCCGCGGCGCGGATCGCCGAAGGACAGATGGCTGGAGAGAATCCCCGAGCGGCCGTTCAATGTCACCTTTGCGTCCTTCATGTGGACGTGATAGATGCGGCTGGGGAAATAGCGGATGAATTCCGCGGGATCGACACCCTGCCAAATGAGGTGGCTGGGATCGAAGTTGAACCCGAACTCTTCGCGTCCACCCAGGGCGGCCAGCGCCCGTTCGGCGGTGTAGGTGTCGAAGGCGATTTCCGTCGGATGGACTTCGAGCGCGAACTTCACGCCGCATTCCTGGAAGACGTCCAAGATCGGGTTCCAGCGTTCGGCCAGCAGCTTGAAGCCGTCGTCGTACATCGACTTTGGCGTGGGTGGGAAATCGTAGATCAGGTGCCAGACACTGGAGCCGGTGAAGCCGTTGACGATGCCGACGCCGAGCTTTTGTGCGGCGCGGGCGGTGTTCTTCATTTCCTCAACGGCGCGCTGGTTGACTCCCTCCGGCCGGCCGTCTCCCCAGATCGCGGGGGACAGGATGCTCTTGTGCCGGGCGTCGATGTTGTCCAGCACGGCCTGTCCGACCAAGTGGTTGGAAATCGCGAAGACCTGCAGATCGTACTTCTCAAGCAGTTCGCGTTTGCGGGCGCAATAGGTGTCATCGGACAGGGCTTTGTCGACCTCGAAGTGGTCGCCCCAGCAGGCCAGTTCCAGACCGTCGTAGCCGAAGTCCTTGGCTTTCTTGCACAAATCTTCCAGCTTGAGGTCGGCCCATTGGCCGGTAAACAGGGTAACCGGTCGCCCCATTGCAAAAGCCCTTCCAAAACAAAACGTGAATCAGGGAAAGCAGTCCCGCAGATGCGCGGGCCGGAATGCGTGCGACGGGAGACAGTAGAACGGCTCGAAATGATTGTCAACCGACGGGCAATCGAGTGGCGCGGGGGGCGTGCGAATCTGACGTGCAAGTCAGTTCTGTCGGCCCAGCCCCCGTAGTCAGACTCGACTGAGGAGTTGTGCATTTGTTGACGTGACCGACAAAAGTCCCCGTAGCACGGACGCCTCGTCCGTGCGTCTGAAATCGCCCAGGACATTCGCGCACGGACGAGGCGTCCGTGCTACGAAACGCTGTCCAAGCGACTTTTGTCGGTCACGTCTTTGTTACGCCCGCGAGCGGTGATTGCCTGAGCCGCAGAGCGGCTCAGCACTTGGTTGCCGCGGTCCCGACAGCTAATTCCGAGAGTGACACGGTGTGTCGCAACGCGAACGGTGTCTACCGGCCACGGCTCGGGGATCACGGCTTTGCCGTCTCATTCGCGCTCCATTTGATTCGCGCGGCCCAAAGCGATTTGCGCGCGAATCAAAAGGAGCGCGAATGAGGAGGGCTGTGAAACTGGGCGCACGCCTAGTATTTCACTCGGCCGACTGGGCAATGGAAACTGCGGCGCTCTCCTGCAGCCCAACGATCGTCGCAACAGTGCGCGAACTGGAACGAACGGACTACGGTCGCGGCGCGCAACTCTCGGACGTTGTTGCTGCACAACCCCTCAAAGCTTGTGAATCTTTCGAGCCGCGACCGTGAGGGAGCGGTGAAAACCACCGACTAACACCCGCTTCCTCCCGGGCGCGGCTCGATTCTTTCACAAGCTCTCAGCGTTGGGGCTTCCGAGGTGGTGTTTTTCCACGTTTGTAGCCGAATTCGCAAGAATTCGGATCGTCTGACTGATCGTCCGAATTCTTGCGAATTCGGCTACAGGCTGGGATTCTCGGCATTTCACACCTCGGAAGCCCTGCCCCTAAGCGTTGGGTCGGCTTCCCGCCCACCCGTTGTTCGAGTAGGAAGAGGCACTCCCTACGTTCTTCAGCAGACGCTCAGTTGATTTGGTGCCGCTGTACGCTCCAGATTGACACCTGCCGACACGGGGAGCAGGATGGAATCGCGCCAGATTTCGACCATGTCTCACAAGTGTCGAGCACGACTCACCAATTCCACAGATGACAGCCATGCCTCCCGATTCCCCCCGTTCCACCGAGCCGTCACAGCGCCGAATTCCGGTGATCGGAGTCGTTGGGGGAATTGGATCAGGCAAGAGCGCCGTCGCGCGCTGGGTGGCCGACCAATCCAATGCGCTGGTGATTGATGCGGACCAGTTGGGACACCGGGCCCTGCGTTTGGAGGCCGTGAAGTCCGCCCTGCGTCAACGATTCGGTGGCGAGATCTTTGATGAGCGGAACGAAGTTCAACGCAGCGCGTTGGCGAAGCGCGTGTTTGGAGACGGCGATCAGTTGCGGCAGGCCCGTCGCGACCTCGAACGAATCGTTCATCCCGCCATTGAACGGCAAGTCTTGGAATTGATCGCCAAGGCCGAACAGGAACAACGCGACGCGGTCTTGCTGGATGCCGCCGTCCTATTCGAGGCCGGCTGGCAGAACCGGTGCGATGCCGTTGTTTTTGTGGACGCCCCCGACGATGTTCGGCAGCGGCGAGTCGCGGCGCGCAGCGGATGGTCGCCCGCAGAATTGCAGCGGCGCGAGTCGAGTCAACTCGGACTGGCTGAGAAGAGTCGACTCAGCAACCGTGTGATTTCCAACGCCGACGACGATTCACGAGGGGGGCAAGAGTTGCTTGATTTTTTGTGCGAGGGCTGGGGCATCTGTTGCAAACCGCCGTCAAACACGTCACAACAATCCCACGGTTCAACCGAGTTCCTCCCGCCCTGAAGATGGTTTTCCCGATTTCCGTTTCCGCTGAGTTCTCGGGCAAGACGCGTCCTTGTCAATCAAGCCTTCCGTTTGCCGCATGGATGCGGGTCTGCAGCTTCTCACTTTCGTTCGTGCCTGATCATCACTATCCGCTGAATTCACCTTTCCCAAAGTTCGGACGTTCCATCATCGGTGGGACGCTCCCGTCGAGCCTGCCCTGACCGGCGGCTTCGCACGTGCACTTCTCCCAAATTTCGAGTCTCCCGCCATGAAACCACGTCCCACCATTTCGCGCAGCAATCCCTCCATGCCCACAGGTTGGGATGTTTCCGAAGACGGTCCGCCGCTGGCCGCGTTTGCCCGCGAAGCCGCCCCCGCCGCGCCGCCCCCCAACGATGACGATGACGAGGACGACGATGACGTCACCAACTTCGTGGCCGACGAACGCTACGAGGAAATCAAGCGGGGCGACACCGACATTCACATCGCTGAACTCCAGCGGCTGACGATGAAGGAACTGATCGTCCTGGCCAAGCAGGAGAACATCACCGAATACACGGGACTCAAGAAACAAGACCTGATCTTCAAGATCCTCAAGGAGAGGACGAAGATGAACGGTCTGATGTTTGGCGAGGGAACCCTCGAAATCCTCCCCGACGGATTCGGCTTCCTGCGCAGTCCCGACTATCACTACCTCCCCTGCCCGGACGACATCTACGTTTCACCCAGCCAGATCCGCCGCTTCGGACTGAGGACCGGGGCGACCGTGGCCGGACAGATCCGCCCCCCCAAGGAAAACGAACGCTACTTCGCCCTGCTGCGGGTCGAGGCGATCAACAATGAAGACCCGAACCTGCTGACCGAGAAGGTCTTCTTCGACGACCTGACGCCGCTGCATCCGACGCGCCGACTGAAGCTGTGCGGAGACCCCGGCGAACTGAGCACCCGCGTCGTCGACATCGTCGCGCCCATCGGCATGGGCCAGCGCGGGTTGATCGTGTCGCCACCGCGCGCCGGCAAGACGATCCTGCTGCAGAAAATGGCCAAGGCCGTGCTGGCCGGCGATCCCGATGTCTACGTGATCGTCCTGCTGATCGATGAACGGCCGGAGGAAGTCACCGACATGGAGCGGCAGGTCAAGGGCAAGAACTGCGAGGTCATCAGCAGCACGTTCGACGAGGCCCCCAGCCGGCATATCCAGGTCGCCGAGATGGTGATCGAGAAGGCCAAGCGGATGGTCGAATACGGGCAGCACGTCGTGATCTTCCTCGATTCGATCACGCGACTGGCCCGCGCCTACAACACCGAATGCCCGCACTCGGGCAAGATCCTGACCGGCGGTGTCGACGCCAGCGCGCTGCAGCACCCCAAGCGGTTCTTCGGCGCGGCACGCAACATCGAAGAGGGGGGCAGCCTGACCATCGTGGCCACCGCGCTGGTCGACACCGGCAGCAAGATGGACGACGTGATCTTCGAAGAGTTCAAGGGGACCGGCAACACGGAACTGCACCTCGATCGCCGCATGGTCGAAAAGCGGGTCTGGCCGGCTATCGACGTAAACAAGTCGGGAACTCGCCGTGAAGAACTGTTGATGACCGAGGAAGAGCTCCGCCGCGTGTGGATCCTGCGCCGCGTTATCAACGACATGAATCCCGTCGAGGCGATGGAACTGCTGATCAACCGCATGCGCCGCACCAAGACGAACGAAGAGTTCCTGATGAGCATGAATCTTGGGTAGTGGATAGTGGGCAGTGGGTAGTGGATAGCGAAGACCGCCAACGTTCCACTCCCTCTAGTTTCTACCCACCACCCACTACCCACTCCCCCCCAACAAGGCCCTAGGCATGCCGACGGTTCTGGAAGGTTCACTGCTGGCGGGCGATGATCGCGTGGCGATCGTCGTCTCGCGCTTCAACGAGTTGGTCACGGACCGATTGTTGTCCGGGGCTCTGGATACGCTCCGTCGTCATGGTCTGTCGGACGATCGTGTGACGGTCGTGCATGTGCCGGGGTCGTTCGAACTGCCGCTGGCCGCGCACCGCCTGGCTCATAGCGGCCAGTTCACGATGATGGTTTGCCTGGGAGCGGTCATTCAGGGTGAGACCACTCACCATGAATACATCAACCAGCAGGTGGCGGCGGGGATCATGCAGGCGTCACTGTCGAGCGGCATTCCCATCACGTTTGGCGTGTTGACGTGCCAGTCGATGGAGCAGGCCCTGGACCGTGCGGGCGGGAAGGCTGGCAACAAGGGGAACGAAGCGACGCTCGCCGCCATCGAGATGTCGAATCTGCTGCGATCACTGAAGGCGGCCGGCCTTTGAGGAAAAGTGATCAATACTTCACGCGGCCCGATGTGGGATGTTTAGCCGCAACGCCAACGGCGTGCGTGCGATCAAAGGTTCGCCCGCTTCCGCTCCCACGCCGTTGGCGTTGGGGCTAAACGTGGAGACGTCTCATTCATGGCCGCGTGAGGAATTTTCTTTCCTCAACGGACTCGCGAACAATCGATTCCCCCCGGCTTGGTATGATCGAGCCAATACATGTTGAGGTTCAGAACGGTATGTCCACTCGTCGTCACAAGGCCCGCGAAGTCGCGCTGCAGATGCTTTTCCAAAAGGATCTGAACCCCGACGTTGCGCCCGATCTCATCCGCGAGCAGATCCAGGAGGCGCTGAAAGACGAGCAACTCGGCCGGTTCGCCTGGAGCCTGTTCGCCGGAGTCACCGAGAGCCGCGCCGTCATTGATGAAAAGATCGAAGCGGTGGCCTCCCACTGGAGCGTCAGCCGGATGCCCACCACCGACCGCAACGCCATTCGATTGGGTGCGTTCGAACTCCTGTTCACCGACACCCCGCCCCGCGTGGCAATCGACGAGGCATTGGAACTGGCCAAGAGCTTCGGCAGCGCCAATTCGTCCGCCTTCGTCAACGGCGTGCTGGACCGTCTGATCCCCAAGGAAAAGCGCACGCCTGTCGAAGAACAGCCTGCGGAATCGTAGGACGGATTTTCAATCCGTCCGAACCACCCTCCTCCGATTCCCGCAACCAACGCATCGAATGCCTTGATGCAATGTCGTGCGCCAAATTCTGTCAGAACTGCGCCGAATGCGTGGCGCGCGAGACCACGATGCTGCGCCTCAGAAATCACCTTGCCGTCAGTGGACGCCTGACGAGTAAAAGAATTGGCTGGGAGCCGGCGATTTTCCCGGTGCCACCTGGGTGGCACACCCCCATCAGGGACGATCAGGGGCTTCCCCGCTCGATGGCGGGAAGCCAAGAAACAGGGCTCTCCGCCATTCCTGTTGAACAACACCCCTGAGCGGCAAGTCGCTAGCCGCCGGTCATGCAGGAAATCACCGGCGGCTAGCGCCTTGCCGCTCACGTCACACAACTTTCAACACGAATGGCGGGAAGCCAAGAAACAGAAGACAAGCCACCCGCCCGCGTGTTCCCGCGCCGGAAGTCATTCGGACTGGGGGGCAGTAGAGTTTCCGTCCCGCGACGATTCACGTCCTGAGACACCACGAAAAACCACTTCCCATGTTTGAGCAAGCCTTCAAGAACATCGACGACGTGCTCTGGAAAGAGGCGGGGTGTTCGAGCGAGTTGGACTACACCGAGCAGACCTCTTGGCTGCTGTTCCTGAAGTACCTCGACGGGTTGGAGCAGGACAAAGCCGACGAAGCAGCGTTGGAAGGGAAGAAGTACACCTTCATCCTCGACAAGCCGTACCGCTGGGAAAGCTGGGCCGCACCGAAGGGTCAGGACGGCCAGATTGACCACAACCAAGCTCAGACCGGCGACGACCTGCGGGACTTCGTCAACGGCAAGCTCTTTCCCTACCTGCATGGGTTCAAGCAAAAGGCCAGCGGGCCGAACACGATCGAGTACAAGATCGGTGAGATTTTCGGGGAGATCAAAAACAAGATTCAGTCGGGCTACAACCTGCGGGAGATCCTCGACCATATCGACGAACTGCGGTTCCGCTCGCAGAAAGAAAAGCACGAACTGAGCCATCTGTACGAAGCCAAGATCAAGAACATGGGCAACGCCGGCCGGAACGGCGGCGAGTATTACACGCCCCGCCCGCTCATTCGGGCGATGGCGCGGGTCGTCCGTCCGACAATTGGCGAACGAATCTACGACGGCGCGTGTGGGTCCGCCGGCTTCTTGTGTGAATCGTTCGACTATCTGCGGAATGGGACTGATGCGAAGCATGGGATTCATGGGACTCTTAAATCCCATGCTTCCCATCAATCCCACCAGCCTTCGCTGACAACCAAAGACCTGCACACCCTGCAAACCAACACCTTCTTTGGCAAAGAAAAGAAATCGCTGGCCTACGTCATCGCGATCATGAACATGATCCTGCATGGCATCGAAGCGCCGAACATCGTCCACACGAACACGCTGACCGAGAACCTCGCCGACATTCAGGAGAAGGACCGCTTCGACGTGGTGCTGTCCGCAATCCCCGCTGGCGGCAAGGAACGGAAAGAGGTTCAGCAGAACTTCCCAATTCGCACGGGCGAGACCGCGTTCTTGTTCTTGCAGCACTTCATCAAGATTCTGAAGGCGGGCGGACGGGGCGGCGTGGTCATCAAGAACACGTTTCTCTCCAACACCGACAACGCCTCGGTGAGTCTGCGGAAGCTGCTGTTGGAAGCTGCAACCTGTTCGCCGTGCTCGACTGCCCCGGCGGCACGTTTCAGGGGGCGGGCGTGAAGACCGTCGTGCTGTTCATTGAGAAGGGAGCACCGACGCGGAAGGCCTGGTACTACCGGCTCGACCCCGGCCGCAACATGGGCAAGACGAACCCGCTCAACGACGACGACCTCGCCGAGTTCATCACGTTGCAGCCGACCTGCGCCGACTCGCCAAAGTCGTGGAGCGTGGAGGCCGCCACGCTCGACCCGACGACGTTCGACCTGTCGGTGAAGAACCCCAACGGCGGCGAGGAAGTGACGCACCGCAGCCCGGATGACATCATGGATGAAATCGCGGGGTTGGACGCCGAAAGCGCTGAAGTCCTGGCAACCATCAGGAGGCTGCCATGAAAAAAGGGAAAGCCAAAGAGAATGATGCGAAGAATGGGAATGATGAAAATCATAATTCCCATTCTTCCCATAAATCCCATCAACCAGCGCAACCACCGCCCACAGACCCCAACCGCGTGCTACCCCCACGCGGCGACTATCAAACGCTGCTGTCCTTCCAAAAAGCGGAAGTCGTCTACGACATCACCTTTCGCTTTGCCCACAAGTATCTTTCCAAAGGCGATCGCACCGTCGATCAGATGATTCAGTCGGCGCGGTCGGGTAAGCAGAACATCTTGGAAGGCAGCAAAGCGGCGACGACATCGAAGGAAACAGAAATCAAACTGACCAACGTCGGCCGCGCCAGTCTGGAAGAGCTGTTGGCCGATTACCGCGACTACCTGCGAGTCCGCGACTTGAAGATCTGGGGCAAGGATTCCAAAGAAGCCTTGTTCGTTCGCGAGCTTGGTCGCCAGACGCAGCAGACCTATGAGATCTATCGTGAGTTTGTCGAAACCCGCCCCGCCGAGGTGATCGCGAACATCGCGATCTGCCTGATTCACCAAACCAATTACCTGTTGGATCAGCAGTTGAAGACCTTGGAAAAAGAATTCATCGAACAAGGCGGTCTGCGCGAACGCATGACGCGGGCCCGGCTAAACTACCGCAACCAGCGGCCGAAGGAATGAAAAAGACATGGGATTTATGGGAAGAATGGGAATCATGAAAATCATAATTCCCATTCTTCCCATGAATCCCATGCCCGACACCGCCCAGTGAATCGCCCGCAGGAACAGCCATGCGACCCCAACCGATTGAAGAAAGCCATGAGAGTCATGGGAAGAA
>JANMLE010001065.1:0-1583 GCA_031372385.1 Planctomycetota bacterium
TCGTGAATCGCATGAACGTCTCTTTCGAACGGGCTGATGGACGGTGTCGTGTTGCGGGATATCGTCCGCACTGTATCGTACGTGACCGATGTTTTTGTACCGACGGAGCAGGATCGGAACCACGGAAGTCACGGAAATGCACGGAATCAGACGGAAGAAATCGGCGGAAGAAATGTGCCGAGCCCAGTCCGAGCCTGCGTCGCTCATGACTTGAACCACGAAATACTCGAAAGACACGAAAGTCAGGAGGTAGAGTCGAATGTCATCGGAAACACTGTGTCGTTTCACATTCGCACTGGCATTCAACGCCACCTGCCTGACTGTATTCCTTTCGTGTGTTTCGTGTATTTCGTGGTGAATCATCTGGGCCAATGACCTGAGTCGGCTTCACCTTCCTTCCGTGTCCTTCCGTGAATTCCGTGGTTCCCTCTTCGCCTACCGTCGATGACTTGCCGTTCGGTCTGCTTGATTCATTGGGTTGCTGGTTTCACGCGCTGGATCATCTGTTTCTTCTCCAATCACGAGTCCTTGGTGAGCACGTTTCATGTACATCCCCGCGGCGTTTCGTGAATCAGACACAACTCGGTTGCACGAGTTCATCCAGCAGCACGGATTCGCACTGATGACAACAGTCGGCGCGCAGGGTCTGGTGGCCAGTCACCTGCCGCTGTTGCTGGACCCGTCGCGGGGTCCGCTCGGAACTCTGATCGGCCACTTTGCCAAGGCGAACGAGCAGGCCCGCGACTTTGGATGTGAGGCACTGGTCGTCTTCTCCGGACCACACTGCTACATCTCGCCGACCTGGTACGAAACGCCCAACACGGTCCCCACCTGGAACTATGTCGCCGTGCATGCGTACGGCGTGCTGAAGCCGATCGCCGATCGCATGGCATTGGCCGGAATCCTGGAGGCTCTCGTCCACCAGTACGAAGCGTCGCGTCCCGAGCCGTGGGTGTTTGATGCGGGGACGGAATTCCACCAGAATCTGCTGGACGCGATCGTCGGCTTCGAGATCGAAATCATCCGCCTCGAAGGGAAGTGGAAGCTGAACCAGAACCACCCGCCCGAACGACGCCAGCTGGTGATCGAGGCCCTGAACACGCTCGGTGGCGACGACCGGTTGGAAATCGCCCGTTTGATGGCGGCCGGCGAAGCGACGTGATCATCGCCCGAGATTCACGCACTTCAGCGTGCTTTCGTTCCGGACGTACAGGCGTCCGTTGGCCAAGGCCGGCAGGGCACGGGTGGTTCCGCTGAGCAGGCTGGCGGTCGCGAGTTCGCGGTAGGCCGACTTGTTCATCTCGACCACCTTCAGCTTGCCGTTGGATTGCATGACCAGCAGCTTGCCGTCGGCGGCGATCAGTGTGGCGTAGGTCAGTCCGGGTTCCGTCCACAGCACCTTGCGCGTCTGCGGGTCAAAGCACTTCAGGGAGACGGGGCCACCATCCTGGCGGCCGTCCACGCCGTAGATCATCCCCTCGTGCAGAATCGGTGTCGTGTATTGGCTCGACAAGACCTCGTCGCTCCAGGTGACCTCCACGCGGTCGGGGTGAATGGTCAGCAGTTCCGCGCCGATGCCGTAA
>JANMLE010001076.1:0-4383 GCA_031372385.1 Planctomycetota bacterium
GGACTGTGCCGCGGCAGGTTCATCTTTTCGACCAGCACGGCGATGACGCGGTTGATCGCGGCATCCGACGGGACTTCCACGGTCTGCTTCTTGTTTCCGGTGGCATCCCAAACCTCAATGGTGAGGTGACTCATGATTGACCTGAAAGAGTGATGGCGGAAGAGACGGCGCGCGGGGTGTGCGGCGTAATGACGGCGGAAAGTTCCGCACCAATCTGTCAGACGCCGTGTTGAAATTCAAGCCGCATCAAAGTCCGGGGTCGGACCAATGACGTAGGACGGATTTCCAATCCGTCCGGCAGTGACGGACGGATTGGAAATCCGTCCTACGGGTAGATCGCTTCCTGCCGACTCGCGTAGTGTATGTGGCTGACCGTTGACGAGACTGACTCAGGAAGGCCGGGTTCCGATGTATTCCAGTGTGCTCGCCCTGTTCAGCCGCGCGTTGCGGGTGGATGTTCGGTCCAGGGGATCGCATCTGGCGAGGTTGGGTCTGGTCGTGGCGATCTACCTGTCGGTGCTTCAGGTTCAAATGATGGCCCTCTGGGGCGGGGTGGGAGCTCCGGGGCTGTCTTTCTTCAGATCCATCCTGTGGCTGAATCTGATCGTTCTGACACTGGTCGGGATCGGGGCCTTTTCCAGCACAATCACTGAGGAGAAAGAGGAAGACTCGCTCGGCCTGTTGCGCATGGCGGGAGTCGATTCACTTGGACTGCTGCTGGGGAAGACGGGCGGGCGATTGATTCAGGCTCTGGCGCTGGTGATCGTCCAGTATCCGTTCACTCTGTTGTCGATCACGTTCGGCGGCGTCGCGATCGCGCAGATCCAGGCCGCGTACTTTGCGCTGGCGGCCTACGTGCTGCTGCTGGCGGGTCTGGGCTCGCTCTGTTCCACGATCTCTCAAACCAGCCGCGGGTCGGCGCGATTGTTGGTGCTGGCGGTGACGTTCCACGGTATCGCGGCCGGGCTGTGTGCGGCGTGGGACTTCGAGTTGGCACGCACCGGTCGAACGAGTCTGTTGCAGCCGTTGGCGAATCTGCTGTCCACTTCGTGCGTCTTCCTGCAAACCGGAGAGATCCTGACGACGGGGTTCGCGTCGTCGGTGTGGACTGTGCAAGTCGTCTCGAACGGCGCGGTCGGGCTGTTGTGTTTCCTGCTGTCATGGGCACTGTTCGACGTCTGCTCGCGCAGCCCGCACACCGAACCGATGTCGCGCGGGTTCTTGACGACCGGCCTCGGGGGATTCCGCTGGTTCAACCCGGGCCGGCCGTGGACCAATCCGCTGGCCTGGAAGGATTACCATTTTGCGGCGGGGGGAATTGCCGGCCTGATGATCCGCGCGGCGTGCTATTTGGGATTGTTCGCGGTGATCTATTGGTTTTCGCCGCCGGGGACTGCGTTGAAGGACATGTGCCGCGTCTTTCTGGCCATTCAGTTGGCGGCCCTGCCGTTTGACGCGAGCCTGCTGATCTCCCGCGCCTTGCAGGACGAGGTGCGTGGACAAACGATTCCCGCGTTGGTGATGCTGCCCCGCTCGGTGCCGTCGATCGTCTATTCGAAACTGGGGGGAGCGTTGAGGGGACTGATCCCCGGCTTGGCGTGTCTGGTGATTGCGTTCGCCGGGTCCGACCTGCTTTCAGAATGGATCGATCCTTCGAACTGGAGGCAGTACTCGTACGTCGTCTTCTTCCTGCCGAACCTGCTGCTGCTGCCGCATCTGACGGCAGTCATCGCGCTCGTCGCGCGCTGGGGCGCGACTCCGCTGGCCATCGTGGGACTGTACGTGGTGCAGTCCGCCGAGGGGATGCTCTTCATGCCCCTGTTCCTGCTCACCGGCGCGTTCAGCATGGAGCTCTACCTGGTGTTGATGGGGACGACGAACGTCGCCCTGTGCGTCGCGTGTCATTTTGAAGTGATGCGGCGGTTCCGGAAACTCGCGGACAAATGACCCCCACCCGGTGAGCCTATAATTTTTTCGCCACTGGGCTTGTCCCAGTGGTTTAACGGCTTCTGCGCTACTGGAAACTCTCGTGAAATCGGAGTGGCGCAAGAGCCGTTGAACCACCGACGCAAGGTCGGTGGCGAAATAATCACACGCCCGACGGATCACTTCAGCCTCCGTCGTTTAACCCTGAGCCAACGGCGAAGGAGTCGGGTGCCAGCGCCCCGAGACGTGAATCGACCGTGCCAGCGGAGACGTAAGCATCTGCCGGCTCCCCCTTCGCCGTTGGCTCAGGGTTAAACGAATCAGTCTGGGCCGTGTGAGTCACGCATGGTCACTCTGACGTGATTGTGGCAATACTGGCGAAGTCTCGGCAGACTGTGGCTTGGATTGGCTCGGCACTTCTCGACGGTATTCATGATGCCACTGACCCGCGACGAGTTTCTCAAGCGCGCGACCGACTGCGGTCTGGTGACGGGTGATGTCGTCGCCGCAATCGTGGCCGGTTTGCCGGCGGACGCGCCGCCGCTGGATGGCGAGCAACTCGCCCGTGAATTGGTCAAACAGAAAAAGCTGACCAAGTTTCAGGCCGAGCAGATCTGTGCGGGCCGGGGGAACTCGCTGACGCTGGGCAACTACGTCATCTTGGACAAGCTCGGCCAGGGAGGCATGGGGATGGTGCTCAAGGCCGAGCACAAGCGGATGAAGCGGCTGGTCGCGATCAAGGTGATGTCGCCGACGGCCGTCAAGACGCCGGATGCGTTGAAGCGGTTTCACCGCGAGGTCGAGGCGGCGGCGAAGCTGCGGCATCCGAACATTGTCGCGGCCGACGATGCCGACGAGGCCAAAGGGACACATTTCCTGGTGATGGAGTACGTCGAAGGAAGCGACCTGTCGGTGCTCGTGAAGAAACACGGGCCGCTGCCGGTCGAGCAGGCGGTCCGCTGCATCATTCAGGCGGCGCGCGGGTTGGAGTTCGCCCACGAACAGGGCGTCATCCACCGCGACATCAAGCCGGCGAATCTGCTGATCGACGCGAAGGGGACGGTGAAGATTCTCGATATGGGACTGGCTCGGATCGACGGAGCGGTCGGCGGCAGTTCCGAAGGAGCGGGACTGACGAACACCGGCACGATCATGGGGACGGTCGATTACATGTCCCCCGAACAGGCGATGGACACCAAGCACGCCGACGCGCGCAGCGACGTCTACAGTCTGGGGATCTCGCTGTACTACCTGCTGACGGGGAAGGTCGCCTACGACGGCGACACGATGATGAAGAAGCTGATGGCGCACCAGCACGCGCCGATCCCGTCGCTGAGTAGCCCTCACGCTCCGCGTGAGGAAAGCCGAACGTCGATCGACTCTCGAATCGGCAAGATGTCATCGGGCATTGAGGGTAGTTCGGCAATCGTCTCGCGGAGCAAGACGGCGACATTGACAGCCCTCGATTCCGTCTTCCGGCGCATGGTGGCGAAGAAGCCGGACGATCGGCCGCAGACGATGACTCAGGTGATTGCCGAGTTGGAGCGTTGCCTTTCCGGTGGCTCGCCGACGGTTGTGTTTGAGAAGCCTGCGGACTCCGCAACGAGTGACTCCAGGACGGGTAGCGGGAATGAACTTCAACAGTACTTGCAGCCGCTCAGTGGTGATGCGAGCGCGACGGCGACGAGTGCGGCTCCGGCCGACTCGAAGGGGACCGTCGTTTCGCCTTCGTCGGCTGAAGCCGAGACGATGATCTCGTCGGTGGACGAAGCTGGGACTGATCCACAGACACTGACGTTGATCGTGAAGAAAAGGGCAACCAGCACGACGCGCCAGCGAGTGGTCGCCGCCGGTCTGCTCGCGTGTGTGGTGCTGGCCGGCGTCGTCATCAGGTTCACATCAAACAGCGCTCGGCGCGGGTCTCCTGACCCCGCCGCTCCAGCGGACCGCAGGTCTCCCACGAACAGCGCAACGAGCACCGAGGGAGACCTTCGGTCCGATCCGAGTGCGGGGTCAGGAGACCCGCGCACAGCGCAGGCCACGGACGATGAGGGCTCAGGCGTCAATTTGTTGGCGTTGATCGAGCTTGATCGCGACGCACTCAAAGGGCGTTGGTCTCTTGAACAAGGCAGGCTGAGTGTCGCGTCCGCACCAGAGGCAATCTCGTTCTCGAAGCTTCAGCTTCCGTATGCGCCACCGGATGAGTACGACTTGGCGTTGGTCCTTGAACGCGGCGCGAATTCGGGGAGTGCCAATGGCGTCATCTCGTTCCACCTTGTCAGTCAAAACCGTCAGTTCCAGCTTGTGTTTGACTGGCACACCGAAGACGGCATTGTGAATGGCCTGCATCTGATTGACGGAAAAATGTGCAATGAGAACGAGACAACCTGCCGCGTCGATCTGTTCAAAAGCAAGAATCCCGTCCGGATCGATGTTCGTGTGCATCGCGGCAAGATC
>JANMLE010001017.1:0-17625 GCA_031372385.1 Planctomycetota bacterium
AGTGCCACGCTGGCCAGCACGGGAACGCCGTCGCACTTCATCCATCCGACCGAAGCGCTGCATGGAGACCTGGGCCGGATTCGTTCACAAGATTTGCTGCTGCTGATCAGCTACAGCGGGACGACAGAAGAGGTGCTCGCCCTGGGAGCCGTGGTTCAGCAGGACGGACTGAAGGTGATCGCGCTCACGGCCGAAACCTCATCGCGACTGGCGAAACTCAGCGACGTGGCGGTCTGCATCGGCGATGTGCAGGAAGCGTGTCCGTACAACCTGGCCCCGACGGCTTCGACGACCGCCCTGCTGGCCGTCGGTGACGCGCTGGCGCTGGCCGCCAGTCATCTGCGACAGTTCACGGTCGAGGATTTCCGCAGACGTCATCCGGGCGGAACGCTCGGCCGACGGATGCTGCCGCTCCATCAAGTGCTGCGATTTCGCGTGGGTGACAATCTGCCGTTGGTTCGCGACGACCTCTCGGTCGGTGAGGTCTTGATCATCGCGGAAGAGGTCCAACGTCGTGTTGGAGCCGTACTGCTGGTGGACGGCGACGGTCGATTGAGCGGCATCTTTACGGACGCCGATCTGCGGCGACTGATCGTGAAAGGTTCGCCTCTGGACCAGCCCATCACCGCCGTGATGACGCACCATCCGTCCTGTCTGTTTGAAACCGATCTGGTCCGCGACGCCGTGCAACTGGTCCGCGAAAAGCGGGTCGATGAGATTCCGGTACTCAACGAAGCCGGCCTGCCCGTCGGGCTGATTGACGTGCAGGATCTCGTCGCATTGAAAGTGATTCAGGAATGACCACGACATCGTTGCCGACGCGCGCCATCGACGAACTCGCCGACGAACAGACCGTGGCCGGGACGGATCACGCGCGGATTCCAGCGGGCAGTCGGCTGGTGACCGTCATCGAATCCCGATCGCGGCGACCGTGGGTGGACTGGCGGGAGCTGTATCAGTTTCGGGACCTGTTGAGGTTCCTCGTCTGGCGACATGTGCAGGTTCAGTATGCGCAGAGTGTGCTGGGAATCGGCTGGGCCATTCTGCCGCCGGCGCTGTCGATGGTGATCTTCACGGTGGTCTTCGGCCAACTCGTGAAGCTGGATTCTGAGGGAGCGCCGTATGCGCTGTTCAGCTTCACGGCGCTCGTCCCGTGGACGTACTTTTCCAACGTCCTGCAGGGGGCGACGATGAGTCTCGTCCAGCACACGGCGCTGTTGAGCAAAGTGTATTTTCCCCGGCTGCTGCTGCCGTTGTCGTTCGCGCTGGCGAAGCTGATCGACTTCGCGGTGGCGTTCGTCCTGTTGCTGATCCTCATGGCGTGCTGGGGGCAATGGCCGACATTCGACATCATGGTTCTGCCAATCCTGTTGCTCGTGCTGGTGCTGTCGGCCATCGGACCGTCGCTCATCCTGGCGGCGCTCGCCGTACAGTACCGGGACGTCAAACACGCGGTGCCGTTGTTGGCTCAATTGCTGATGTTCGCGGCACCGGTCGTTTATCCCGCGACGCTGATTCCCGAGCGATACCGGCTGGTCTATGCCGTGAACCCCCTGGTCGGCGTGATTGAAGGGTTCCGGGCCGCCCTGCTCGGCACCCATGCGATGCCGTGGAACCTGATCGGTGTTGGAGCGGCCTCGGCGGTCGCGATGACGCTGATGGGCATCCGTTACTTTCGATCCCGCGAACACCTGTTTGCCGATGTGGTCTGACTTTTACGCATGATGCCCACCGCCGCGATCACTGTTGAGAACCTGAGCAAGGTCTACCGGATCGGCGTCCGCGACGAGTCGTCCGCGACTCTGCTGGGGACGGCGTTCTCCTGCCTGACCGCTCCGTGGCGAAACCTCGCGCGGCTGCGGCGGCTCGACACGTCGACACACCGCGACGCGGACGACGCTTCGACACTGCGCGCTTTGGACGACGTTTCGTTTGAAGTACCCGAGGGGCGTGTGCTGGGAATTGTCGGGAACAACGGCGCGGGCAAGTCGACGCTGCTGAAGATTCTCTCGCGGATCACCGACCCGACCTCGGGTCGGGCGATCGTGCGCGGGCGGGTGTCGAGTTTGCTGGAGGTCGGAACCGGTTTTCATCCCGATCTGTCCGGCCGCGACAACGTCTACATGAACGGGACGATCCTCGGCATGACGAAGCGCGAGATCGACGCCCGACTCGACGCCATCGTCGACTTTTCCGGAGTCGAGAAGTTTCTGGACACGCCGATCAAACGCTATTCGAGCGGCATGCAGTTGCGGCTGGCCTTCTCGGTCGCGGCGTATCTCGAACCGGAAGTACTGATCGTCGATGAGGTGCTGGCGGTCGGGGATGCGGAATTTCAGCGGAAGTGCCTGGGCAAGATGAGTGAAGTCGTCGCCTGCGGTCGCACGGTGCTGTTTGTCAGCCACAACACGGCGGCGATTGAAGCTCTTTGTCATTCGGTCGTGCTGTTGCGGCAGGGCCGACTGGTCGCGCAGGGGGAACCGGAAGCCATCCTCGGCGATTACCTCAGTTCGTCGGTGCGCGATCTGCCCACCGTCGATTTGACACAGCATGGCGGACGAACACCGGCCGCGATCCGCCCCGTCTGCCGTAGCGTGAGCCTGTCGGATGCGGACGGGCACCCGGTGTCCACGATTCGTCCAGGCGACGATTTGACGGTCGATGTTCTGATGCACTCGCGGGAGAGACGGGATTCGTGCAGCCTGGGACTGGTGATCTTCAACGAGCGTCAGCAGCGGGTCGCCACATGCCATACGGACTACCAGTCTTCCGGCCGGTTCACGATCGCCGGAGACGCGCGACTGCGCTGCGCCCTTCGGAACGTGCGGTTGAACTACGGTCTGTATTCACTGCGCATTGACGTCTCCTCGCGCGGCAGTCTGATCGATCAGATCGACAATGCGATCGTCTTTCAGGTGGCTCACGTGGATGTCTATGGGACGGGGAAAACCATCCCGCCCAGCAAGAGCCCCTACCTGCCCGAAGTCGAATGGGAAGTCGATGCCCCTCACACGTAGCACCTGCTCCGCAACTTTGGAAGAGACGATGACCGGCCCGGTGGAACCACCGCAGTTGACTCAGGAGTTGCAGTACGTCCTGCCCTATCACTTCCTTCCGCAGCGGTACGGCAGCGTCTTCCGGCAGACGCTCACAATGTCGTGGGGCTACGAGTACCTGTCGTACATCGAGTTCATCACGCGACTGGTCGGCCGGGAAGCGTTCGCTTCGCTGATTGATGTCGGTTGCGGAGACGGTCGGCTGCTGCACGAGTTGCGTCAGGCTCAGTGCGAGCCACGGCTGGTTGGCATCGACTTCTCACAACGGGCGATCGACTTTGCCCGGCTGCTGACGTCCGGCGTCGAGTTCGTATGTGGCGATGTCACGGCGGAGCCGGATTTGCGAAACGCCTTCGACGTGGTCACGGCCATCGAGGTTTTGGAACATGTCCCGCCCGGCAACTGCGAAAACTTCGTTCGTGGTCTGTGCGAAGTTCTCAAGCCGGGGGGCCGCCTGATCCTGAGTGTCCCCAGCGTCAACATTCCCCTGAAAGAAAAACACTATCGGCATTTTGACGAGGAGTTGCTGCGGAGGACTCTGGCCCCCTGCTTCCGCATCACGAACACACATTTTCTCAACTGCCAAAGCTGGTGGACGAGATGGATTCTCGAACCCGTGCTGTGCAACCGGCTGTTCATCCTGAATCACCCGCGCCTCCTGGGGGCGTTGTACCGCTTTTACTGCCGCCGCCTGCTTCCGGCGCACCGCACAAACTGCCGCCGCATTCTGGTGGAGTGTGTGAAGCGGACCGAGGTCACTCCCTGAGAGACTGTGAAGTATTGACGCGAGACGGGCACTCCTGACGCGCCCGACACATGTACTGTCGTCCCGTCGCTCCGCCGACGGGACGGTCGCGGAGGCGGGCTACAACGTGCGGGGTTGCTTGTTGCAGCACGCCCCGCCGACGGAGCGGCGGGACGACAGTACTTCTGACTCGGGACACGGTTTCTCCCCAATGCGACTCCTTTATCTCGCCAACGCCCGCATCCCGTCGCGAGCCGCTCACAGCGTGCATGTGATGAAAATGTGCCAAGCCTTTGCGCGGCTCGGCCACGACGTCACGCTCGTCACGCCTGATTATCCGGATGTGGAAGCCGGTGTGGCTGATCCGTTTGCGTTTTACGGAGTCGAAGACTGTTTTGCGATCGACCGTCTGGCGGTCCCGTCCGGACGCCTGCAGCGCCGCAGTTTGTGGAAGTACGAAACACTCGTTCGCCGGTTTGTCCGCAACCATCGCCCCGAACTGGTGTATGCCCGCTGTCACGGTCTCGGCATATTCGATCCGGGACATTTGGAGTTCCCGTTAATTCTTGAGGCGCATCTGCTGCATCCCCATTCGAAACAGTTCGAAGCCGTTCTGGCCAACCGGCAGCTCCGCCATGTGGTCGTGATTTCGCAGCAGTTGCGAGTGGATTACCAGTCGGCCTATGCCATCCGGGACGAGCAGATTCGTGTGGCATACGACGCGGCCGACGAGCCGGTTCCCGACGTGTCGTGTCCGCTGCGCAAACGAGACCGCGTGAACGTCGGGTACGTCGGACAGCTTTACAAAGGCAAGGGAGTGGAACTGATTTTACAGATCGCCGCGATGGCTCGCTGGGCGGACTTTCATGTCGTCGGTGGCACGGAGGAGGACATCCGGTCAGTTCAGTCCACCATTGACCAAATGCCTCTGGATAACGTCGTGCTGTATGGCTTTCGACCGCCGCACGAGACCGATGCGTTTCGGGCCGGGTGCGACATTCTGATTGCCCCGTACCAGCGCGCGGCCTTTGCGGCGGGCAACTCGGTCGATATTGCGAGGTGGATGTCACCGCTCAAGCTGGCCGAGTACATGGCGGCCGGGAAGCCGATTGTGACGTCGGACCTGCCGGTTCTCAGGGAGATGGTGGAGCACGGGACTTCGGGCTGGCTCTGCCAGTCGGACTGTGCAGAGGAGTGGGTTCAGACGCTGCGAAAGATCAGCGACGACGGTGTGCTGCGACAGAGGCTCGCCGCCGGCGCGTACGAGGCGTTTCAAAAGAGGTTCACGTGGTCGCAACGCGCGCAGACAGTCCTCGCCTGACGACACCCGCGCGCGGGCAACGGTCGGGCCGGTGGAAGGGCTGGCTCCTTTGCCCGCTGATCGGCGTCGGTTCGCTGCTGCAGCGGTATTACAAGCGTCAGTCACGGCGAAACCTGTACGAGTCGCTGGAGGCCGCGATCGCGGCCCACGTGAACGACCCCGGTGCGCGAACCTTGAATATCGGTGCCGGGGGCGAAGTTCAGCGGCGATTGGCAGTGCATCACATTTCCTCGCTGTCGATCGACATCGACCCGGCGCGCGGTCCGGATCTCGTGGTCGATGTGCAGCAGATGGACGTGTTGGGGGAGGCGAGCTTTACGACCGTGTTTTGCCTCGAAGTTTTGGAACACGTGCCGAATCCGCAGGCGGCCGTCGCCGAGATTCAGCGCGTTCTCAGGCCGGGCGGGCTGTTGATCGGATCGACGCCGTTTCTGCTGGGCATTCATGAACATCCTCACGACTACTACCGCTACACGCGATTCGGCCTGTTGCATCTGTTTCGGAACTTTGAATGCCTGCAGCTTTCCGAACGCACCGGATACTTCCAAGCAATCCACGTGCTGTGTTTGCGAGTCTTCACGGTCGGCACGCCACGGCAGAGGCTGCTGGCGTGGCTGCTGTCTCCGTTGATTCTTGGTGCCACACCGGGCTTCTGGCTGCTCAATCGGCTGCTGCCGAACCCGGACGGTACGACGGGATATTTTTTTGTATTTCGACGGCGCTAGCTCGCGAGCGGGACTCGATGTCCCGGCACGAGCGATCCCGCTCTCCTGTTCATCGGCTCCGACATTGCGAGCCCGCGGGAAAGTCAGACGTGAAATTGTCGAATCGACTACTGAATGGCTTGTGGCTGTTGTTTGCCATCACGCCCGTCGTGAGTTCGATGCGCGCGACCGGCAGCAAACAGGTGGTTTGCTGGACGGTGTATCTCGTCGGCGGACTGGCCTTGTGGCTGGCTCAGCGGCGCGATCCGCAGTTGATGGTGTTGAAAACGTTTGCAAGCAGCCGAGTCTGCCTGGCGACCGCGGTCTTCCTGCTGATCGGCATCCAGGCGGGTGCGTGGTTGCTCCCTGCGGAGTTCATCGCGTTTGCCGTGATGTTCAGCGTCGCGGCAATCTTCGTCGCGTGGGCCGGGTCGGGCAGTTCACGCGCGCTTGAACGTCGTGTCGGCGGATGTCTCTTGCTGAGTACGGTGCTGGTCGGACTGACCGTATTGGTGGAATCGGCGCTGGCCGTTCAGGACTCCTTTCGTCCGCGCAACGACATGCAGACCGTGACGTGGGGACATCCTGTTTCCAAGAACCGGTTCGGTTTTCGGGAGCGGGACTTTTCGATTCCGAAGCCGCTCGGGATGCGGCGCATCATGGTGCTGGGCGATTCGCTGACGTTTGGAACGGGGCTGTCCGTCGAGTCGCGGTTTACGGAACTATTGGAACGGCAACTCAACACCACTGATCGAGGCGGGCGGGTGGAGGTGCTCAACTTTGGCGTCTCGGGAATCGACACCGCGCGCGAACTCACCATTCTCGACGAACACATCGACCGCGTGGCCCCCGATCTCGTCGTGATCGGCTTCTGCATCAACGATCCACAACCGAGGCAACAAAACTATGCCGTGGAGTTGGAACGCTTTCGGCTGCTCTTCTCGGCGATCACGAATCTCAAACTGCTGCGGCTGAATCATCTGTCCGGATTTCTGGAACGGCGCACCGACCAGTTGCTGCGAAATCTCGGAGCCGTTCCGCAGCACGACGAGGCACTCGACCGGGTCTACGTCGCCGACAGTCTCGAATGGCAGTCGTTCTGCCAAACACTGGCAGGCATCGTCGAAACGTGCCGGTCGCGCCGTCTGCCGCCTCCCGTGTTCGTGCCGCTGCCGTTCGACAGTGGTGACTTCAATCACCCGAACGCTCACTTGCGGAAGATTCTCACATGGAACGATCGGGCGGCCGAGGCCGCGACCACTGCGGGGATGACCGTCGTGCGACTCGAAGAAGAATTCCGCCGCGAAGGCGACCGCGTGCGCTGGGTGAACTCTTGGGATGCACACCCGGACGGCCGGTGTCACGAAGTTTATGCGAGCCAGCTTGCGACCGCTCTTTCTGAAAATATCGCCACTCTCCCCAGCAAGCTGACGGGAGTGGCTTCGAGTCCGCCATCAAACAGCAAAGGAAAGACTCCATGAGCACACAAACTCCCGTTCGCGTCTTCATTGGCTCCGGCGAGGCGAGCCTGCTGGAGCGCAAAGCGCTGATCCATTCGCTGCGGAAGCACACGCGGCGCGAACTCGACCTGTACGTCTTCAACGGGACGCACAACTCCATCGAACACAACGATGAGCCGCCCGTACTCGCTCCGATGCCACTGGAGATCAAGTACCGGAACTACACCGAATTCAGTCTGTACCGGTATCTCATCCCGCAACTGTGCGGCGTCTCCGGGCGAGCCATCTGGCTGGACTCGGACATGCTCTGCTTGGGAGACATCGGTGAACTGTTCGATACGCCGCTGGACGGCTTTGATTTCCTGGCGAAGGCCGACGCCTACTACGTCGGCGGCTGGGGGCCGAGCGTGATGCTGATCGACTGCGAGCGCTGCCGGTTTGATCTGCCGGCGATCTACGCGGACATCGACGCGGGGCAGCATACCGACGCCGACTTCACGCACTTCACGCGGACGTTTCTCGATCGGCATCCGTACCGGCTCGGCCAGCTCGATCCGCGTTGGAACGAGTTCGACCGTTTCGACGCCCAGACGCGGCTGATTCACTACACGTGCCTGCACACACAGCCGTGGAAGTTCCCACGGCATCCCTGCGGCGATCTCTGGTTCCGATATTTCCGGGAGGCGGTGGCCGATGGTTTCATTTCGGCCACGGACATCGAGAAAAGCATTGACCGCGCCTACGTCCGTCGAGACATCATGGACGGCAACTGGCCGACACCGGTTTGGCTTCGCTCGGACGTCCTGCGGCGAATCATCCCGGCTGTGCGTCGCCGACTGGCCCGATTCCATGTTTTGAAACCCGCAACGCCGGTCGTCGCGAACAACCTTAACCAACCGCAAACCGCCCATTGAGTCCTCCTGTGCCGTAGCTGAACTCGCAAGAGTTCAGCCGCATCCCCAAACAATTGGCTGAGTTCTTGCGAACACAGCTACGACTCCGTGCGCAATGCGGGCCAAGTCCTCGTGTTGCCATTCCTTCTGTCGCAGCCCCGGCCTTTCGGTCCCTGCGCTTGAACCGGTCAGTTCCACTGTGAAATGGGCCATCCTCACCGGCGAGTATCCACCGCAACCTGGCGGTGTCAGCGACTACACGCGGCTGGTGGCCTCGGCCCTGGCGGAGTGTGGCGATGCGGTGACCGTGCTGACGGGGGCGTCGCGGGGCGAGACCCCGTGTGACCCCGGTGTCACCGTCTCGCGAATGGCCGGCCGCTTTGGGCCGACCGGACTGCGGCGGCTCAGCGGTGAACTGGCGCGGCTTGGTCCCGAGACTCGTCTGCTGGTGCAGTACGTGCCGCAGGCCTTTGGCTGGAAGGCGATGAATCTGCCGTTCGGTTGGTGGCTCCGTTCGCAACGTCATCGGGCGATCGACGTGATGTTTCATGAAGCCGTGTTTCCCTGGATTCCGCATCAGTCGTGGAAGCACCGGCTGCTGGCGGTGATGACGCGACGGATGGCCGGCTGCGCGGTCCAAGCGGCCGACCGCATCTTCGTGTCGGTCCCGACCTGGACGCGCTGGCTGCCGGGGGTCGAGCAGCGGAACGACGCAGTCCGCTGGCTGCCCGTGCCGAGCACCCTCACCGAAGAATGTCCCGAGGACGCGGTGATTCGGACCATCCGTCGTCAGCGGGGCATCGGCGAATCGGACATCGTGATCGGCCATTTTGGAACCTATTCCCACCAGCGGGATCTGCTGGCCGAAGTGTTTGATCGCCTCCTTCTGGAAGGCGACAATCGCCACGTGCTGCTGACTGGTCGTGGGAGCCGCGAGTTCGCCGAGCAATGGTCGCGCGGTCGCGCATCTCTCGCCGCGCGGCTGCATGCCACCGGCGGTCTCCCCGCTGAACAAACTGCCGCGCATCTCGCCGCTTGTGACCTGCTGATCCAACCGTATCTGGACGGCTTGAGCACGCGACGGACCAGTGCGATGGCCGGTCTCGCGTTGGGGCTGCCGATCGTCAGCACGACCGGCGCGCAGACCGAGCCGTTGTGGCAGGACAGCCGTGCGGTCGTCCTGGCAGACGTGGTCTCGGTCGGTGGCCTGGTGGAAGCGGCCAGATCGCTGTTGAACAACTCCGCAGAACGAGAACGGCTGCGTCAGGTGGCGCGGCAGCTTTACCTTTCACGGTTCGCTCTCGTCCATACGGTGGATCAACTCCGTGACTGCCGACTCCGGACGTCCGACTGTGCCGCGCTGCCGATCGCGGACAACGCGGGTGTCGTCGCCGACAGCCCCATGAAAAATCTGGGTGACGGGGACGGCATGAGCATTCTTACGAGAATCACCGAGACTTGCGTTCATTGTGCCGAGAAAGAGGTGTCATCACCCATGAGCATCACCACGAGAGTTTCGGCCGCCACGAGTCGCCAGTCGTCTCTGCGGCTCAAGCTGCTGAAGACGATGTGTCTCGCCCGGGAAGGAGACCGGCGCGAAGAGTTATTGCTGAGGCAGGGGAAGGGCTGGTTTCAGGTGTCCGGTGCGGGGCACGAGTCACTCGCCGCGATCTCGCTGCTGTTGGAGGACGACGACTATCTGTTCACGTATTACCGCAGCCGCGCGATGGTGCTGGCCCGCGGCATGACCAACTCGGAATTGGCACTGGCCTATTTTGCGAAACGGTCCAGCAGCAGTGGCGGACGTCAGATGCCCGGCCATCCGTCGAGTCGGCCACTTAACATCTGGAGCGTTCCCACGCCGACCGGCTCGTGCCTGCTCCCCGCCTGCGGCGTGGCTTGGGGAATGCAGATGGAGGGGGCGTCCGGCGTGGTGATCGGGACCATCGGCGACGCCGCCTGCCGGCAGGGCGAGTTCTATGAGGCGGTCACGTTCGCCGTCGAACGCCAGTTGCCGATCGTGTTCGTCGTCGAAGACAATGGCTACGGCATCAGCACCAACACGCGCGGCATGAATCCGTTTCAGCTCGGCGTGTTCGACGATCAAATGGGCGTGGTGCATCTCGACGCGCGACACCCCGACAACGTGGCCGAGGCGGCGGAGGCGGCCATTGATCGCGCGCGGCACGGCGCGGGGCCTTCCATTTTGCACTGCGAACTCGACCGGCTGTGCAATCACACGTGCAGCGACGATCAGCGGGTCTATCGCAGCGAACGGGAACTGGCCTTGATGCGCACGCGCGATCCGATCGACCTGCTCGCCCGCGACTTGATCGACGCCGGTGAGATCACTGAAACGGACTGGGAACAAATCAGGCGGGACATCCGCGACCAGGTCGATCGGGACTATCGCGAAGCCGAGCGTGCCGCCGATCCCCGGCCGGCGGAAGTGCTGGAACACCTGTACGGTCCCGAGCCGACCGCCTCGCCACCACCGCTTGAAGCCGGGCCGTGTCGCATGGTCGATGCCTTGAACCGCGTCTTCGACGAAGCTCTGACGCGCGACCGACGCTACGTCTTTTTCGGCCAGGATATCGAGGATCCCAAGGGGGGCGTGTTTGGACTGACGGCCGGTCTGTCGACCAAGTTTCCCGACCGTGTGTTCAACTCACCGCTGGCCGAAGCCACGATCGCGGGAGTGGCGTGCGGGTTGGCCTGCTACGGCATGAAGCCGGTCTTTGAATTGCAGTTCGTCGATTTCGTCGGGCCGGCCATGACTCAGATCGCGCAAAACATGGCCACGATTCGCTGGCGCAGCTTCAACGAGTGGCCGTGTCCCGCCATCCTCTATGCCCCCTACGGAGCGTACCTTCCGGGCGGGTCGCTCTGGCACAGTCAGGCGAACGAAGCGCTGTTCGCGCACACACCGGGACTGCGCGTCGTCGTCCCCAGTACTCCCGCCGACGCGGCCGGCCTGATGTGGACGGCCATGCAGGCGGACGACCCCACCATCTTCCTGATTCCCAAACACCGCTTGCGACTGACCGTCGAAGTCGACCAGATCGAACCCGTTCCGTTCGGGCGAGCCGCCATCCGCCGCGAAGGCTCCGACGTGACGGTTGTGGCCTGGGGCAACTGCGTCGAACTGGCCGAGCAGGCGGCCGAGCGATTGGCCGATGAAGTCTCGGTCGAGGTCATCGACCTGCGCACCATTGTCCCCTGGGACCGCGACGCGGTTCAGTCGTCCTTGGAGAAAACGGGACGGCTGGTCGTCGTCCAAGAGGATGCTCAAAGTTGCAGTGTCGGCCAGATGATCATCGGCGAAGTCACCAGCGATCCGATTTCCTGGGGCGCCTTCATGAGTCCGCCGCGACTGGTCTCCCGACCCGATGTTCACATCGGCTTCAATCCGATCTACGAGTCGGCCGCATTGCCTAACGTCGATGATGTCGTAAGCGCGATTCACGCGACGATGCGGGAGTAAACAGTGGCCAGTAACCAGTAACCAGTAACCAGTGACCAGTGACCAGTGACCAGTGGCCAGTGGCCAGTGGCCAGTATTTAGTCCATGTCTCACTGGTTACTGGCAACTGGTTACTGGCCACTGAATACTGCTTACTTGCATTGCCCGATTCAGTGTCGGTAACCAGTGTTCAGTTCTTGTGGCGACAGAAGTTGGGGGCGTTTTCGATCATTGAGGAAAGCATGCGGCCGATTTCACGGCAGAGATTGAAGAGGGTCTCGCCGTCGGCCCGAGACAGATACGCGCAGTCAACGGCCGTAATGATCCAGTGCTGAGTTTCCAATTGTTCGGCGTCGGCATCCGTCAGTTTGCTGGCGAAGTGCTTTTCATAAGCGCGCTTGCCCCAAGCTTCGGCAATCTGTGCTCCGATGGATCTCGACGCGCGACGAAACTGGTCTGTCAATGAGTACGTCTCGTCCTTGGGAAACTGCTTCGACATCGTGAACACTTGCCGCTGCAACTCCCTCGCACGTTGATACACCACCAATTCCACGAAATTCTTGGCGTACGGAAGTGACGCCCCGTTCTCAGCACTCTCGCTCATGCCCTTCCCTCACTGGTTACTGGTTACTGAACACTGGTTACTGGTCACTCATTCTTAACCATTCACTCTCATATCAACAGGATCCCCCGTGCAAGTCGAATGCAGAATCCCGCAGTTGGGCGAGGGCCTTCGGGAAGTGATGATCGTGCAGTTTCTCAAGCGGATCGGCGAGTGGGTCGATCGGGACGAGCCGCTGTACGAAATGGAGACCGACAAGGCCGTCACCGCGGTGGAGTCCCCGGTGGCCGGACAACTGGTCGAATGGCTGGTGAAGGAAGGGGAAGTCCTGCAAGTCGGAGCCGTCGTGGTCAGGATCGAGACCGAACAGCGCGACGAACCGGATCGCTCGTTCCGACAGGCACGAAGAACGGACGACGATTCCGCGCCGCCCGTCCATGTCGAACCACGAACAGCCGTAACTTCAACCGCTGACATCGACCACGCGACAGAGATCCACCATCCGTTGCGAAATGCAGACCTGTCGCCGAGGACGAGGCGATTCCTGAAGCAGAACGGACTGCTGGCGCACGCGCGTCAGATCCCCGCCAGCGCGGGACGATTGACACCCGAGGACGTAACCGTGTGGCTGGCGGCACAACTACACGTCCCGGTCGCGGAGACGCTCGAAGAAGGCGAGCCGTTCGAGGAACTCGAACTGCCCCGATCGCAGCAGAAGTTGAACTACCGGCTGCAACGCAGTCTGCAAAGCTGCGTCCCCGCGTCGATCACGGCGCAGGTGGACTGGTCGGCCATCGACCGTGTGTCCGCTCCCTCGAATTCAACCGACACCGCGCCGTCGGCGTTCACCTGCGTGCTCTGGTGTGTGGCCGGTGCCATGCGGAATCATGCCAAGCTCCGCAGCGTGCTGGGTGCGGACGGCAAGCGGCTGCGGACGTACCGGCACGTCCATCTGGGGATCGCCGTGGCACTGCCGCACGACCGCCTTGTCACGGCAGTCATCGAGCAGGCCGATCGTCTGTCCTGGCCAGAGTTCAACCAAGTCATCCGCGAACGCATCGATCTCGCCCGACAAGGGACCGACCAAGCGACGGCCGCCACGACGCTCTCTGTATCGAACATCGGATCGCTCGGAATCCGGGACGGAATCCCCGTCGTGGTCCCGCCCGCCGTGGCCACGCTGACCGTCGGGCAGACCTTCTGGCACCCGATCCCGGACAACGAGACCGGCTTCCGTTTCCACAGGATGGCGCTGATGACGCTGGCCTTCGACCACCGGGTGATGAACGGGCTGGCCAGTGGAATTTTTTTGAACGAAGTGCGCGAGCGAATCGAGTCCTTCGAGCCATGAGGCGGTTGGCCCGGCAGCCGGTGAGTCGGTGCCGGACGTAGCTGAATTCGCAAGAAATCAGCCCGTATCGCAACACTCTGAACTCTTGCGAGTTCAGCTACAGATTTGGAACTACTGAATTCTGTCGAGAGGTTGTCATGAGCCTTGGCGAGTGGCTGGTGGATCGGCTGCGGCCGTTCGAGTTTCGGGGCAAGCCGCGCCTGTTGGGTCGGTTTGTGCCGGCCACGGGGACTCGCGCGGCGCGGGTGCATGGGGCGCGCATGGAACTCGACTTGGCGGACGAAATCCAACGAGCAATCTATCTCGGCCACGTCGGCCCGGAAGAAGTCGCCGCCGTTCGACGGTCGCTGCCTGTCGGCGGAACGATGATTGACGTCGGCGCGAACGTGGGATTCTTCACCGCCCTCGCCTGTGCCTGTCTCGGTCCGACGGGACGAGTCCTCGCGTTTGAACCGAGTGGACACGTCTTCCAACGTCTGGCCCGGATGATCGCCGGCAATCAATTGACTCAGGTGCAGGCGTTTCAGATGGCCCTCAGCGACAGCGAGGGAACTCTGCGACTTTCGATTCCTCCGGCGCGGATCGGCAACCACTCACCCACCTTCGCCGATGTCGCCGGCTGGGAGAAACTCGAAGTCCCGATCGGCCGGCTCGACGATTACGTCAGCCGTCTGCAAACCGGCACCGTGGATCTGTTGAAGATCGACGTGGAAGGACATGAACCGCGAGTGCTGGCCGGTGCGGAGGTCTCGTTGCGGTCGGGGCGGGTTCGTCATGTTTTGTGTGAGTTCAACGACCATTGGCTGCGCCAATGCGGTGCGACTCCGACGGAACTCTGGCAACAACTGACGGAAATGGGGTTCGTCGATCCTCACAGCCGAGCCCGGTGCCCGGAGTTTGCGCCGGGCTGTGTCGAGTCACGCTGGTTCGTGCGCCGCGGCTGACCCGGATTATGCATGGTGCCGCGTAGAACAGTCGCATCCTGGCGGTAGCTGAGTTCGCAAGAACTCAGCCCAACTCACTTTCAAGAACTGAGTTCTTGCGAACTCAGCTACAGCCCCATGAATAATCCGGGCTGACGATATCCCAATGACCCGACGACGACTGCTCACCATCGCTCATTCGTATTGCGTCGCCCAAAACCGGCGCCTCGCCGAGGAGATGGCGCGCGCGTCGGGTGACGAGTGGGACGTGGTGGCCGTCGCTCCGGAATTCGTCCACGGCGACCTGCGTCCCATTCCGCTGGAGCGACGGGACGCGGAGGCCTGTCGATTGGAGGCTGTCCCGGCGCGCTGGACCAAGCGCATTCATGTGATGCAGTACGGTCGGCGTCTCGGCGCGATCCTGCGCGACAACTGGGACATCGTTCATTGCTGGCAGGAACCGTTTGTGGTCTGCGCGGCACAGGTTGCTTGGTGGACTCCGCCCAGTTCGCGGTTGATCTTCGCCACGTTTCAAAACATCGCCAAACGCTACCCGCCGCCGTTCGGTTGGATCGAACGGTACTCCATGCGGCGATCCGCCGGTTGGATCGCGTTTGGTCAAACGGTTCACGAGACATTGCACGCACGGGCGGGATACCAAGCGCGGCCGTCGCGCATCATTCCCCCCGGAGTGGACACCGATCATTTTCGGCCGAATCGCGAGGCGGGAGCGGCCATTCGACGGCAGCTTGGCTGGACCGTCGAGGGGCCGCCGGTGGTGGGATTCCTCGGACGATTCGTTCCGGAGAAAGGATTGCCGCTGCTGATGCGCGTGCTGGACCAACTGCCCACGGACTGGAGGGCGATGTTCGTTGGAGGCGGCCCGCTCGAAGCAACGCTTTCCGCCTGGGCGGCCACACACGGCGACCGCGTGCGAGTCATCACGGGAGTCAGTCACGACGACGTTCCACCCTACCTCAACGCGATGGACGTGCTGTGCGCACCGAGTGAAACCACGCCCCACTGGCGCGAACAACTCGGACGGATGCTGCTGGAGGCGTTCGCCTGCGGAGTGCCCGTCATCGGCAGCGACAGCGGCGAGATTCCCCACGTGATCGGCTCGGCGGGACTGATCCTCCCGGAAGCCGACGAGCCGGCCTGGCTCGAAGGCTTGGCGAATCTGTTGGCCGATCGGACGCAGCGACGCGAGTTGGCCGAACGCGGGCGCGACCGGGCACTGACAGAATTCGCGTGGCCGCTCATCGCGCGGCGGCATCTCAATTACTTTGCCGAACTGCTGGACCAGCCGCGCAGGGGAGCGAACTGTTGATCGCGCGCACGCCGTTGGCGTTGCGGTTATACCTAGCGCGGCCAAGACTGAAACGACTCCTATTGGGCCGCGAGAGGTATAAGCGTCCCAGTCAAGGCCGCGCGAAGTAGATCTCGCGACAGGTGAGTGGCGAGAATGCAGAGCCTGATCGCCGCTCGGAAAATCTACCGGCCGTCGTCCTGTGGGTAGAGGATCAGGCGGTCGTGGGTCAGCAGCAGCAGGTCTTGCAGACCGTCGCCGGTGACGTCCACGGCCAAGCCTTCGCGCGGATCGGTTCCTGCGCCTTCATCTTCGCTGCGGAAGCTCTTTTGCTCGAAGAGCCGGAAGTAGAACGCGTGCTTCAGGCCGGATTCGGGGCGGTATTGCAGCAGTTCGACGAAGTGCGACCGGCTGTCCGTCATGACGAGGTCGATCTTGCCGTCGCCGTTCAAGTCGCCCGCGATGATGTCGGTGGGATAGATCTTCTCAAGCTGGCTTTCGAACGAGGCCAGCTCCTTGATGACCGGTGCGGAGGCTCCGGCGTAGAGGACGGCCAGTTTGTCGGCCCCGAACAACAGCAGGTCATCGCGCTTGTCGCCGTTCAAATCGGAGACGCGCAGCGACTTGAATGAGAAGTCGCCGATGTCCAGTTCCTTCCATTGCGTGTAACCGCTGTCGGTCTTGCGGAGCACGCGCAGCTTCTTAACACCCGCGTCGACGAGGGCGATTTCGGGGCCGGGGTTGCCGTCGAGTTCGATCAGTGTCGCGCCGACGATCTTCGAGTTCGATTCCCCCGCGTTGAACTGTTCTTCGACCTGCCAGCGGTTGTTGGAGCCGAGAAGCATGTGCCGCGCGAAGTTTTCCTGCGCGACCAGCAGCCCCTGTTTGTCGCCGAGTTGTGCGAACGTCACCGCGCCGGGTGACACGGCGCCCAGGCCGAGGTTGCCCGTCGTGACGATCTCAACCGGCACGCCTACGTTGTTCAAACCGAACAGTTGCGGCGGTTTTGACGTTCCCTGAAAGACGAGGAATTCGGGGCGTTTGTCGCCGGTGATGTCGACGTGCATCAACAGTTCCGGCGTCCCCTTCACATCCAGGACCACCGCGGGCTTGCCGCCGAATTGGTACGGCTGCCAGTCCCCTTTGTCCGACCGCTTGAGGGCTTGGAGCGAGTACTCGGAGGAGCGGTCTTTCTTGGCCTTGGAGATGTAGACGATCTCGGGACGGCCGTCACCGTCGAGGTCGGTCAGCTCCAGTCCGTTCGTGTCTGTTTCGATGGGGAGCGATTCGGGAAAGACGAGCTTGCCCTCGGCGAACCGGCTGAGACCCAGCGTCTTCTCGGGACCACTGTGAACGACGATCTCGGCCTTGCCGTCGCCATCCAGATCCGCGGACCGGATCTGATCGGCACCACTCAGGCCGGGGAACGGTGTCCCCAGATCGAGGCCGCTGCCGGGACGTTGACGAAACACCAGCACGCGCGAAGCATCGGGGTCGGTCACGACGACATCGTTCAGACCGTCGCCATCAACGTCGCCAATCGTCAGATCGCGTTCGCGGCCGGAGCCCTGCTTCCCGAAGCCGAAATGAATCAGTCGATCGGGCAGGTCATGCGCATCGGGCTTCCGACGTTCGACCCGCAGCATCTTGATGCGTCCCGTGCGCGAGTCGATGGTCAGCACTTCCTGACCCGGCTTGCCATCGACATCCCGCAACGTCACCGACCGGGGACGCTCCAGATCAATAATGTCGTCCGGTCCCAGTTTACCGTCGGCGAGTTGCAAACGTGCTCCCAGCGCGCGGGTCAAGCCCTCGCCCGCGAGGTAACAGAGGTCGTT
>JANMLE010001123.1:0-1449 GCA_031372385.1 Planctomycetota bacterium
CATGATTTCTTCCGCGGCGATCCTCGATCAACAACTCCCCGGCCGACTCCTTCCGGCTCAACTCGATTCCAAAACGCGACTCATTCATGGCAACTTCCCGACATCAAGCTTCCTGGGAAGTAAAAGCGGGACAGCCCCTAACGGCCATGCACTCCCGTAGGACGGGTTTTCAATCCGTCCGATGCTGATGAACGAATTGGAAATCCAGCCAGCCTGTGGGCAGATCGTTTCCCGCCGACCGCCGACGTGCCCCGTCAGTCCGCAAAGAAACAAAACGCCTCCGACGAATGTCGTCGGAGGCGTTGTTGTTTGACGTAGCGGGGACACCGCGGATCGGATGAAGCGGCGGCCGACGCAGTCGGATTACTTCTTGGCGTTGCCGTCGGTGCTCTTTGTGGCGGTCTTGGCGGCCGGTGCAGCGGGCTTCGCCGCCGTTTCCGGCTGCGCGGCCGGGGCGGCGGCAGCGGGGGCTGGTGCCGAGGCCGGACGCTTTTCGCGGTAGCTCTTGATCACGTCGTCGGTGATGTCGACACCGGGATCAACCGCCAACAGCAGGCCGTCGTTTTTCGGAATGACGACGCTCAACCCGCGCTTGGCGGCCACTTCCTGCAGGATCGGCTTGAGATCCGTGCGGAACTTGGCGATCTGGTTCTGCTTGTAGGCATTGAGATCGGCACCCGCCTTGTTCTGGATTTGGCCGAGATTGTTGCGGGCGTTCGCCAACTTCTGACCAAGCACGCGTTGGGCTTCCGGGCTCAGCTTGCGGGGTGTTTTGTCATTCTTCGTGTCGTCGATCGAGTCCTTGGCGTCGTCGACCTGCTCGTTGTCGAGCAGCTCCTTTTGCACCGCCGCCAGCTCCTCGTTGGCCCTGTTCTCCAACTGGATCAACTGCTGCTTGACTGAACTCGCCGTGAGATCGTAGGCATCGTTCATTTCATGGTTCTTACCGGTTTCCGCGGCCACCTTGTCGAGATCCACCACCGCGATGCCACCGCGCGACGAGGATGTGGACGACTGGCCACCGAAAAAGCCGCAACCTGTCATCATGGCTGTGGCACCGGTCAACGCGAGACATACACCGAACTTGCGCATCCAAAACTCCTTCTTTGAAAGGCGGGGTGGTAGGCTGAAATCTTTCAGCAAGTGGGCGAAACTTAGGCCAAAACCCGTGTTCACGTAAAGTCCAGAATTGGCGTGCCAGTCATTGCGCTGGGGTGGATTCCAAAACGCGGACCAGAGATCGGCGGGATTTGCCACAACGGCACAACGGACTGTTCGCCGGCCGACAATCCCCAAGCCGGACTGGAAAGCCCGGATGCGATCCGCTTCAATCCGGTCGCAACAGAGATCCGCCGCGTCCAAGAGGCTATCCGAGAAGCGGTCGGGGGTAATTTTGATTGCGCCCGACCTCGCCCAAAAAACCGAACATCGAAAATTTTGGGCCATGAA
>JANMLE010001133.1:0-10832 GCA_031372385.1 Planctomycetota bacterium
TGCGCTTTGACGCCGGTCACGTAACCCCGCTTGCGAATGGCCGCTTCCAACTGCGGCGTCGCGATCTGGATCTCGTCCTCGGTTTCGCGAACCGTGTAGTCTTCGGCGCAAGCGGATCGTGCGAGCACAGCCAGCACCGCCAGTGATGCGAGAATTCGAACAGCCATGAGGTCACTCCTAAGCGGACACGGGGCGGACGTCGAAGAATCGTTTGACCAACTCCGGTGATGGCGGACGCGACAGCAGGCTGACGCCCACTCCGCCGATCACCGACGCCAGCAGGCCCCAGATGATTGGGTCGACACCCAGGATGTAATACGGACGGAACAGTCCCGCGGCACCGATCAGGGGATCTTTGCCCAGCACGGCGAGGATCTGCTGCGCCACCACATGCGTCGCATTGGCCGTCGCCCAGTTCTGGGCCCACCCGCACGAATAGATGCCGAAGTACACGAGAAATCCCGACAGCATTCCCGCCAGCGCTCCGCCCGCCGTCGCCCGCCGCCAGTAGCACGCCATCATCACCGGTGCGATGAACGTGGCCGCTCCCGCCGAACCGCTGAGGACCACCAGCGCCTGCAGATAGGTGGGGGGATTCAAGTTCGCCAGGACGGCGATCAAACCGACTGCGACCATCGACACCGTTGTCGCCCGGCGCAGTTGGGCCTCGGTGGCGTTGCGGTTGATGAACTTCGCGTAGATGTCCTCGACCAGCCCCGACGCAATCACCAGCACGAAACAACTGACGGACGCCATGATCGCGCCGAACGGAGCGGCCATGATCAGACCGCTGAAGAACTGTCCGGTCCCAAACGGGAAGTTCTCGGTCACCTTCAACGACAGCAGCGGAATGACCTCGTCGGGCTTCTCCAGATTCGGCAGCAATGTCCGGGCCGCGATGCAGGTCATGATCAGCGGGATGTAGATCAGGCAGTTGTAGCAACTGAGCAGGAAGATCGACTTGCGCATGACCCCGGTGTTCTGCGCGGCCATCACCCGGACCATGCTGGCCGGCGACGCGAACCCCGCGAAGACCCAGACGAAGAACATCGACAGCGCCAGCCCCGGCGTCAGGAAGGCGCGTTTCTTCTCCGGATCTTGAACCGCGCTGTACCCCGGACCGATGGCGATGTCAGGCGACGTCGCCTTGATGGCGTTCTTCGAGGCTTGTTCCAGACCACCCGCCATCGGGACCGCCAGGCAGACCAGCAGCATGACGCCGATGACCATCATCACGCTCTGAAACAGGTCGGTCCAAACCGAGGCCATGAATCCGCCGATCAGCGTGTAGCCCACGACCGTGATCGAAAAGACCAGCAGCCCGATGTAGTATCCCCGGCTTTCCGGCAGCCATAGATGCTTGGCGGGTGCCGTTGCCGTTGCCGTTGCCGACGTCGTCGGAGGAACCGCGTCCCAGGGGCCGGCACTCTCATTCCGTGACTCCCCACTCGGTGCGGTTGGCATGGCCGTCGGTGGAACCGCGTCCTTGACCGCGGGGGTGCCGTAGTCCTCACTGAGGGCCGCGACTTTGCTCCCCGGCCAGGCATGCTTCATGATCGTCGCGCCCGCCTTGAACTGGGCGAACATCGTGAAGGACAGGAAGGTCATGATCATCAGCGAGGCCACCAGCCCGACGCGCGCATCGCCGAAGCGTTCCCGCAACAGATCCGGGACCGTGACGGCGTTTGTCTGACGGCTGAGCTGCGCGAGGCGTTTCCCCACGACGGCAAATCCTGTCAGCGGCACGATCATGTAACTGGCGATCCACAGCGTCACGATCCAGCCGAAGCTGTAGACCAGCGAGGGAAATCCCATGAACGTTCCGCCGCTCTGCACGGTCGCGGTCAGCGCCAGCGTCCAAGCTCCCAAGCCGCGGTTGCCCAGGAAGAAGCTCTTCAAGAACTCCTTCTTCTCCATTGCCCTCTGAGCCACTGTCCCGAGCCAGACCGATGCGGCGATGAACAGCAGCAACGCTGCCAAGACGCTGATTCCGACTTCGGGAGTTGCGGTCACACCGGCGGCAGCAAACAGCATGGAGAACCTCGCACGTGGTCCAGACCCCCTGGTCCGGACGAGATCTGAATGACTTCCAACACGATCGGGACACGCCGTCTCGTCCGGATCGTCTCGTCCGGACCAAGGGGTCCAGACTACGGATGCCGGGCGAAGCGGAAGCCCCGTCCGTCGATCAATTGTCCAAGTCCTCGTCCTTCATGAAGCAGAACGCGAACAGCCCCGAGACGACGGTGCAGACTCCCCACGGAACCACGATCCCCCAGAAGATCCAGTCGGGGAAGCCGAGGACGAACGTGAGTGACTTCGGATCGCGGTTGTATCCGTAGGTGCAGCAGTAGCCGACGCAGTAGATCGTGACGATCAACCAGATCGCCAGCGCCGCGATCGCCTCGCGCCGCGCCGACTTCAGCAGAGGGTGTTCGTTTTCGTGTGACATCAAGCGGCTTCCCGGCAGTGACCATTCCACGCAATCAAGACCCGATTCCAGATCATTCAGGACAACCACGGAAAACACGGAAGCTCACGGAAGAAAGAAGGAAAGAAGAGAGCGACGGGGTGTCGTAATTCAGCCTGAATGCACCGCAGAAGTTGATTCTCTCACCCCACTCGACTTCACTCCGTACCTTCCGTGTTTTTCCGTGACTTCCGTGGTGAATCATCATGGTTCTTCATCCGAACCGAGTTCTCGCGTGGACGTCAGCAGCTTGTAGAAGCAGTAACCGGTGTTCACCACGATCACGGCCCAGACGACAATCATGAAACTCGCGGCGGACCACGACATGTTCAAGCTCTCCCTTCGGCGGTTCGTTTGCGCCAGGCGATCCAGACCAGCACGGAAAAGAAGACGTACACCGCGACCATGACCAGCCGGTCGAAGTTTCGCCACGCCGGCAACCGCTGATAGAACAGTTCGGCCTTCTCGCGGTTCTTCGCTTCGTCCGCCACTTGGGCATTGCGGGTCTCTTCGGACAGCTCGCCCATGGCGGCGATCGCCTTTGTTTGATGTTCGAGCTTGGAGACCTTCGCTTCCCGTTCGTAATCGAGCAATGTCTTGTCGGCGTGAACGCCGGCGATTTCCTCTTTCATCTTCTCCAGCAGCGCAGCGCGGTCTGACGGCGCGAGCTTCAGTTTCTCGATCTTGTCATCGATCCCTTTAAGTTCCTTCGCGAGCGTTTCGGCCACGTCCAGATGCAACAGCTTGCCGATCACGCTGCCGCTGTCCCACGTCCAGGGCGGCGGTGCCGCGCCACCGAACGGGGCGCTCAGATACGGCTGCCAACCGGCACTCGGTTGAAACACCGAACCGACCAGGATCAGCGTCAGGAAGACCGGCGTGACGTACTGGATGATGTAGCGGAAGATGATCGGAATCTGCAGCTCGGCCCCCTTCATCATCTCGTTCCAGGCGCGGTCCATGCCGAACAGCCAGGCGAACAGGATCGTCTCACCGAGGGCGAACACGACCAGCATGAAGGTGCTGGCCCAGAAGTCGAACTCGTCGCTGAACGTGTTGGAATGCAGGATCGCCACCGGCACGGCCAGCGGCAGCAGCAGCAACCCGAAGGCCACGGCACTCCGTTCGCGCGTGAAGCCGAATTCCTCCTGCAAGAACGCCATCACCGGCTGACCCATCGCCAGCGAACTGGTGATGGCGGCGAAGAACAACAGTCCGAACCAGAACACGCCGGCGGCCGGAGCGAACCCGCCCCAGTTGTTGAAGAGTGTCGGAAACACCAGGAAACCAAGCTCGAAACCCGATCCACCGCTCGTCTTGTTGACGACCTCCGGCAGCCCGAGGTACGCGACCGCGATCGGGATCAGGATCGTCCCGCCGAGCAGCACCTCGCAGAATTCATTCGTCCACGCGGCCGTGGCGCCCGTCAATGCGATGTCGTCGGTCTCACGCAGGTACGAGGCGTAACAATGAATCGTCCCCATGCCGATGGAGAGCGTGAAGAAAATCTGCCCCGCCGCCGCCAACCAGACCGAGGGATCAGCCAGCGATGTGAACCGCGGTTGCCAGACAAAGTTCAACCCGACCATCGGACTGGCGACAGCGTGCGAGTCGGTGGCCGGGTCGATCATCATTCCGCGCACCGCCAGGACCGCCGCGAACACGATCAGCAATGGCATGCCGATCTTTGAAACGATCTCGATTCCCTTCGCCAGCCCTTTCGACAGGATGAACACGTTCAGGCTGATGCACAGCAGGAACAGGATCATGCCCCACGAACTGATGGCGATCAGTTCGTAGGGGCGTTCGCCCGTCAACTGGTGGAAGAAGTCCTGGACCTGGGCCGGGTTCTTCCCCGCGAAGCCGTTCACGGCGGAGTAGCCGGCGTAGGCCATGCACCAGGTTTCGATGTACAGGTAATACGACGCGATCACCAGGCAGACCCACAGCCCCATCACGCCGAAGTATTTCCAGCATTTATGGCGGTGAAACGCCTGAAACACGCCGGGGGTCGAGTGGTGTCCCCGTTGACCGCCATAGCGGCCCATCGCCCATTCCACCCAGATCAGCGGCAGGCCCACGACCAGCAGGGCGACGATGTACGGGATCAGAAACGCCCCGCCACCGTTCTTGGCCGCCTGAGCCGGGAAGCGCAGGAAATTTCCCAAGCCCACGGCATTGCCCGCCATCGCCAGCACCAGCCCGAGCCGCGACGCCCACTGTTCGCGTTTGGGAGACTCGCTCATGCATTCCTCACTCTAACTGGGGCCAAGCCGTGGCCGTTGTCGTTGAACCCGCGTGAACCGCCGCATGAACATGGCCAAGAGCGACACGAACGTCAACCGTCCGCCGGTTCATTCCGCGTCGATTGACGTTGCGCGATCGTCGTGATAACGACCGAAACGGAAGCCGACGGCCAAACGCTCGACGGGCGGTGTGGCTGTGGTTGTCGTTTCGCCGCCCACAGTCGAATCAAGAGTGACGCCGCCTCGACATTCGCTGGGGGCGAGCGAAGCGCTCGATTCCAGCCACCCCGCCCCGCACAAGACTGTTACGTTGTGAGTCCTCGCGCCGCACAATTGGAGATAGGCCGCGTGGGATATCACCTTACAAGCCATCCTCGCAAGAACAACCAAGGTCATCGCCTTTTTCAAAGTAGGGTGGGACCAACTCGCTTCGAGCGCCGGCCCACCATCAGGAAACGTCGAGAATTACTGGTGGGCCGGCGCGGCGAAGCGCCGCTGGTCCCACCCTACATCCTGCCCAGCTTCAAAAAGGCATTGGCCCTGCAAGAACAACCATCACTTCTTGACCTGCCGAGAAAACCGCGGCATTCTCTCTTCCCCACAGGTGGGTCGACACGACATAAAGATCCATCGAAAGACTAGTAGTCTCCCATTGCAAAAGCAGCTTCCGCAACTTTACTCAGGAACATTGCGATGACAGTGAAAGTGCTTTGTGTGCATGGCATTGGTCGACATGACCCGATGGTTACTTCGTGGCAAGACGACTGGACGTCCGCGATTTCCCAAGCGGTTCACACCGCGAGCGGTGATGACGCAAAGTGTTCCTTCTGCTTGTCAGACGGACTCTTCAGCCAACGACCACTGACGGTGTGGCAGACGCTGGATGCCATTGCGACATTGGGCGGCAACGCGATTTTCGGGTCCACTCAGCGGGGCTTGTTTGATGGTGACAACATCATCGGTTGGACGGCGGGAATGGTCCTGCAATGGGCCGGAAACAGCGAGCTTCGCAAGGCGGCGCGCGCATTGCTGGTGAAGGCAATTCAGGACAACAAACCCGATGTGATTGTCGCACATAGTCTCGGGTCGCTCATCGCCTACGATCTGCTCAGCAGTGATGATGGTCCGGCGATCGCGGACGGACAGACGCTGCTGACAATTGGCTCACAAATCAACAGCCGCTTTGTGGGCGGAATCTTCGAACACGGTGTCATGCCCCTGACCGCCGACGCCCGTTGGCTGCATGTCTTCAATCCGAATGACCATGTCTTTACCGCACAGATCCATTTCGAAGGAGCCAGGAATTTTCGGCAAGTCGTCACCACTCCCTTTGGTTCGGGACTCACCGGTGGCCACACCGACCTGACGACGTATCTGAATAACTCACAGGTTCTGTCGCAGATTTGGAAGCCGATCCTCACGTTGCCAGCTCCGCAGCTCGCTGGAACTGGCGTGACTGCCACGCGTGAGATCAGCCTGTCGGCGGGGTTCAAGCGACAGCCAAACCGTCGGGCATTGTTGATCGGAATCAACGAGTACAACAACCCTGCAAATCGCCTGGAAGGTTGCGTGAATGACGTCTACGAGGTGAGTGCCCTCCTTCAGGAGTGTGGCTTCACTCCCGACGACATTCGCGTGGTGTTCGATGGTCGCGCGACCGCCGAGGGGATTCGCGAACGACTCGGTTGGCTGTACGCCGACACTCGGGACGGCGATGTCCGGTTTCTGTTTTACAGCGGCCACGGTTTGCAGATGCCAGTCTTTGGCAAGGATGGAAAACCGGGTCGCATGGTTGAAGCCCTGGTCGCAGCCGACTTCGACGGCACACTGACAAACTGTATCACCGATCGAGACCTGTCTGCTCTGTACTCGACACTGCCCCGCGATTGCCAGGCCATCATTGCGCTGGATTGTTGCTATGCAGGCGGGCTGACTCGAGATGGTGGACCACGTGTTCGCGGCATCGACCCGCCCGACGACGTTCGCCACCAGATGCTGAGATGGGATTCCGCTGAAGAAATGTGGATTCCCCGTGATTTCAAACCGTTGATCCCACTTCAAGCCGAGGACAATAAGACGCAAGCCGACGACAAGCAGAAGCCGAAATGGGCCGTCGGCTTGTCTGGCCAATCGGGCTGCGTCGCAAGGATTGGAAGTTCCATCGATCATCGCCGGACGTCGAACGCGAAGTATGACAAACTCAAACGGACGACCGGCTGGGAGGGACCATTCCAGCCGCTGGTGATCACGGCCTGCAACGAGAATCAAAAGTCGTCGGAATATCTCCACGGCGCATCCTCGTACGGAGCGTTCACATTCGCCTTTTGCCGCACCATCCGAACCGCGCGCCACAAGGGCACTCCCATGAGTGTTGCGGAAGCCGTCGCCGCAGCCGGTAAGACGTTGGAATCTCTCGGATACCAACAGAACCCCGGCTTGGCTGGCCCATCACTTCTCCAGAAGCGGCCAATCCCATTCCTGGCCAATGCCAAGGGCGAGATTGCGAAACCCAAACCGGGAGGAAAAGCTTCGTCGAAGAAGGATGCTTCTGCGAAGAAGGCATCAAGGACGAGAAAGAAGAAATAGTCTCGTCTCTGGAACGCGACCTGATCGCCAAACTGACGCGCTACTGCCACCGTCCATTCACTTGGGAGCGTCTGGGCGTCAACGCGGCGGACTTCAACGAGTTCGATCTGCTGACGCTCAAGCCGAAGGAAACCGACCGCCGCTACCGAAAGTTCGTCGCTATCCATGGGCGAGACTGTGCCGAAGTCGATGGCATCCCCTGGACCGAACTGCCGCGACGTGTCCGCGATGCCGTCGAGCAATACATTCCGCAAGACAAGTGGGCCGGCCTACTCCACGTCGAGCAACTGGAGCGTGAGACGTGGCAGCAGACACTCGCCGGACTTGCATCGTGACGAAAGCAAATCTAGGTTCGGTGTGGGCAGAAGATTGCAGAACCGCCGTTCGAAGTGTGTGTGGCGAAGTGAATACGCCGATGTATACTTGGCGACGTTCACTTCGTTCGCCACGACGGGATTCCTTCACGGAGCGAGAGCATGTCTGCCACCGTTCGCATCAACCCGGAAAGCCACCGGAAATTGAAGGCGCTCTCCGAAGAACTCGGGGAGTCGATGCCCACCGTCCTGGAACAGGCCATTGAGTCGCTTCGCCGTGCGCGGTTCTTGGAACACGCATCGCGGGCGTATGGCGAACTTCGGGGCGACAAGAAAGCGTGGGCTGCCGAACAGGCGGAACGCAAGGCGTGGGCCAAGACGCTCAAGAACGGACTCGAAAAGGAATGACGATGACAACTCCGCTGCGTGGCGAAGTGTGGTTGATAGATCTCGACCCGACACGGGGACGGGAACAGGCGGGCAAACGTCCGGCGTTGGTCATCTCGACGAACGGCTTCAACAAGAGTCCCGCCGATCTGGTCGTCGTCGTGCCGATCACCAGCAAGGACAAGAGCATCCCGTGGCACGTCCCCCTGCAACCGCCCGAAGGGGGCACGAAGACCAAGAGCTTCATCATGTGCGAGGTGGTTCGGTCCGTCTCGCATGACCGGATGGTCCAACGCTGGGGCACAGTCTCCGCCGCGACGCTGGATGAGGTTGAGGACCGGCTGCGCATCCTGTTCGACTTGTGACACACGGTTCAAGGATTCAAGACTGCTGCTCCAAGGGAATACCGCAATCGGAACCGTCCACAAGAAAACCATTGCGCGACCGCTGCCCAAGGGGCGGAACTCTTCACGAAGAACGGCTAACCGTTCGCCCGCTGGAAGCCCGCAAAGGGCAAGACATGCACGGCCAAGGTGACGACGGGTGAGGATGGCTCGCCGCGCATCCTCCACGAAGCGGGAACCTACATCGCCAAGTTTCGGAACGGCGAAGGGCTGGTCCGCGAAGTCTCGACCGGCTGCCGCGAGACGCCGTCCAGCGTCTGAACCTCCCCGCCCGCACCACCGCCGAGGGAACACTGGTCCCCATCGGCACCTGGTACCAAGCCCGAGTCCAACTGGACTCAACCGACGCCCCCCTCGCGCGCGGAGCCGCCGGCGACGCCAAGATCCTGATCGACCCCCAATCGCTGGGAACCCGGATCATCCGCTGGCTGGCAAGAACGTTCGGGTGATGGAGCGATAAATGCCGCCCTGCCACACTGCGGAGTCAGCACGCCCGACGCCACAAATCAACGACTCCTGACCCCGTTGATTTCCCTTGGGGGCGAACGATTGACGTTCACGCCTTGCGGCATTCGTTCGGAACGCTGCTCAGTACCGGGGGCGTGACACCTCGCACGGCTCAAGCCGCGATGCGTCACAGCAAGATCGACCTGACGATGAACGTCTACACCGACCCGAAGTTGCTCGACGTTCATGGCGCATTGGATTCGCTGCCGTCCCTCAACCTCGATTGCTCACCGTCCATGGAACGCCAAGCGATGCGAGCGACCGGGACGGACTACCAAGACGCTTTGACCGACTCAAGACATGCCGTCAATTTCGTTGCACCAGTTGTTGCACCAAACTCTGGCCAACGGGGGCAATCTGTGTCATTTCGTGTCTTCTCATCAGATGATGCCGATGAGCGAGTGGCACCACGGGCGACGAGCGAAAACCCCATGAAACCAAGCAAAAAGCCTTGCCCGCAGATGATTGCAGGCAAGGCTTTGAAGCGAGGCGGACGGGGCTCGAACCCGCAACCTTCGGATCGACAGTCCGATGCTCTAACCAATTGAGCTACCACCCCAGATCTGAGACGAAGCGCGTCGATTTCTCGACGACAATCCGGCTCGGAAAGGTTCCCTTGGGAACGGGTGGCGATTCTAACACCGGGCAACCTTGCGTCAAGTTACTCGGGTCGCTTGGCTGCGACCCGATGGCAGCTTTTCCGTTGAGGGTCGGAATGTGAGGGGCAGTGCGGATTGGCAGGCCATGTCTGCGACCGGGGAGCGCGTTCAGCGCTGCAAGTCACCACGTGTCGTTTGAATCGCCGCTGGCACTTTCGTAAAACAGCGGCAGGACAAACTCCTCCACAGCAATCGCGGCCGCTGGCTTTGCGCCGCAGGATACGAAGCAACTCGAATATGGCCACCTTGGGCGTCAACATCGATCATGTCGCCACGATCCGGCAGGCTCGGCGGACCATTGAGCCCGATCCGGTTTGGGCCGCGGCGCTGGCGGAACTGGGGGGGGCGGATGTCATCACCGTGCATCTGCGTGAGGATCGCCGACACATCCAGGATCGGGATGTGCGCGTCCTGCGCGAAACCGTGCAGGTGAAGCTGAATCTGGAAATGGCGGCCGAGCCCTCCATCACCGAAATCGCCCTGAGCGTGCGGCCCCAGCAGGCGACGCTCGTCCCCGAACGGCGCGAGGAAGTGACGACCGAAGGGGGGCTGAATGTCGCGGGAAACATTGAACGGGTCAAAGCCTGTGTCGAACGGCTGCATGCGGCGGGGATTGAGGTCAGCCTGTTCATCAATCCCGATGAGCGGCAGATCGAAGCGTCTCATCGGTTGAAGGTGTCGGCCGTGGAACTGCACACTGGGGCCTATGCCGACGCGGCCCTGGGGGCGGCGCAGGCGGAGCAACTCTCGAAGCTGCAGCAGGCCGGCCGATTCGCGCTTGATTCGGGGCTGATATTGCACTTTGGTCACGGGTTGACGTATCGCAATGTGATTCCCGTGGCCGCGATCTCCGGAGCCGGTGAGTTGAACATCGGACACAGCATCGTGGCGCGGGGGGTGATGGTCGGTTTTCAGCAAGCCGTTCGGGAAATGAAGATGCTCATTCAGCAAGCGACCTCTGCCCGGTAATTGTGCGCTTCTGGGATTTTTCGGCCCCGAGTTCATGCTTCCGAACTGGTGAACTTTGGACGGAATCCTGTTACAGTTTTTCAACCTCCAGTAGTTCCAAGTTCTCGCCGTAGCTGAACTCGCAAGAGTTCAGGGAGTTGCGACCGCGGGCTGAATTCTTGCGAATTCAGCTACGGCGTGCGACAAACTTGGAAGTACTGACCTCCCCTTTTGCGTTCCCCGCTGCGGGTCGGTCCGGCATAACGGTTGCTCGACGAAACCCGTGGCAGTCTCCCTGTTCGCGCTCAAAC
>JANMLE010001151.1:0-4013 GCA_031372385.1 Planctomycetota bacterium
GCGCGGAAGTGCTGCATCAGCAACCCGCCGATGATGACCGCCGAGGCGGCTCCACCGAAGATCCAGATCATTCGCCGCTTTGGTTGGGCGACTTTGTTCGCCGCGTCGTGCGTCCCTGCACTCATGACTGTTTCTCTCCGAACCAGAATTCTGAATCGACCGCGACCTCGCCCGACAGGGCGGCCGCCCACGACTGATTGCGCGGGGTTTTAGGAACCGGCAGAAACTGCGTCAAGAGCGGATTGGAGGGAGCCGCGAGGCGGGAGGCGGGAGACCGGAGGTAAGAGGCGGCGACGAGAGCGGAGAAATGAGACGGGGGCGAGAATCATGCCGGATTCGGTTTCTGCCTCCAGCCTCCGGTCTCCAGCCTCCCGTCTTAAAAAAACCGGCCCCGCGAAGGTTTCGCGGGGCCGGCTTCATTCTGGCATCCAAATCTCTTGGCATCCGCATCAGTCGTCGTAATCCACGACGACCTTGCCATTCACCGAGACGATGTCGATCGCATACTTGCCGTAGTCATAGCGGGTCTTGTTGCCGTGGCGGGTCACGCACACCTTTGGGCAGCCGCAGGTGGGAACGCAGATCTCCACGTTCACGCAGGGACGAACCGTGCAACCGCAGCGATCGCGCGGCGTGCAGGGATCGGGCACTTGGACGATGATCGGAACGGCACAAGGAGCGATGTTCCGCGTGTCACGATACCTCACGCACGGGAACAGCGTCGGGTCCACAGTGGTCACGACGGGCATCTGCCCGGCGGGACCGCTGTACTGGATCTCGGGTGTCGGCGACAGCGGAGCCGGCATCGGCAGATCCGTCCCCTGCTGGATACCGAGCAGTGTCGGTCCACCCAGCGTGACTCCAGACCTGTTCACTTGGGGATTCGCGCCCATGACTGCCGAAGCCATCAGGGCCAATCCAAGAGTCAAACTCGCACACAACCGATTCATAGAGAGCACTCCTTCCGAAGGCCGGCAACCCGCTCGTCCAATGAGCCGTCGCCGATCCAGACCAAAAACACCCAGAAGCCGCGAGCGTCGACCGGTCTTGGTCGATTGCCGCGTCTTCAACACAAGCTTAGATCACGAGTCGCTGACACCAGCGGCTCGCGGGGAAATTCTTCAAGAATTCAGCCACCGCCAAGGATGGTCGTCGCGGGTAGGAATAATGGGTTGTCCGCGCCCACACAAGTGTCGGTCGGAAAATTCGCCGCAGTCGCCGCAGATCAACAATTGTCGATCGTATGATTCGCGATGAGCCAACGGTGACGGCCTGTTCGGCGCGGGTTTCCTGACCCCGCCGAAACGGCTGACCGAAGGTCTCCTCTTCTGTTTTCAACACGAACGCCGGAAACCCGTTGCTCTGAGGGTGAAACGAAATCAGACGCGCCCGACAAAAGCCCCCGTAGCACGGACGCCTCGTCCGTGCGTCTGAACTCGCCCATGACATTCGCGCACGGACGAGGCGTCTGTGCTACGAAACGCTGTCCAAGCGACTTTTGTCGGGCACGTCAAATCAGTCAGGAAATGGAATCGCCAATTGCGGCCACGGCGTGGTGCAAGCATAATCGCGAAACCGTGGTGAGGGCGTTGGAAACCAGATCTGATCCGTGAATCTGAATCAATAGGATCGCGGCCACCGAGGGAGATTCGCAAATGTGGAGTTTCGGAAACGACGGTCGTTGTGAATTGTCAACGTGGCTGCGATGGGGCGGCACCGCGCTGCCGGTGATGTTGGCCATGTCCGTCGCAGGCTGCGGAGGGTCCGCTCCCCAGAAGTCTGCGAAGGTGGACGAGGAACAGCCGACCAAGGTTGCTCCCAAGGGGGAACGGGCAATCGCGATGGAGCATGGGGAGAAGATCCCCGCGAAAAAGAAGAAGGACGGCGGCATCCCGCTGGACGCCTTCTTCGACAATCCGCTGGAAGTCGCTTCGAACAACGCTGTCGTGGCCGCGCCAGCGAACGCGGGCGAGAACCCCGCGGTGGCCACCGTCGACAAGCCGAAGGGGGACGCGCCGAAGTCTGCTGCCACCGGCGGAGCCCTGGTCTGGAGCGAGCTGCTGCCCATGGAGAATCTGCAGGGCGAAGTGAAGAAGGTCCAGAACCGGTTGAAGGCTTCCATGCAGGGACAGGGCACCTACAACGGCAACTACAAAGAGATCGCGGTCGACGGTGCTGTCATCGCCGCAATGGCCGGAATCGCCATCGAGCACAGCGGCGAAGTGACTTGGAAGGCGAATGCCCCCCTGATCCGCGAATTCGGGCACGAGTTGTCCCAGGCGGCCACCGGCTTGGGCAAGGACAACTACGAAAAGTCCAAGGTCGCGTATGAGAAACTCGAATCCGTCTTCAGCGGAACCATTCCGCCCGATGCGCCGAAGGCGGCACCCAAGCGGCCGTTCAACGAAACCGCCGACCGGACCGGCCTGATGAAGCGCATCGAACGGGCCGCGTTCCACCTGCGCGACAACATCAACACCGAGGCCAAGTTTAAGTCCGGGTCGGACGACGTCCAGCATGAAACGCTGGTCATTTCGACGCTGGGAAAGGTCGTCGCCACGGAAGGATATTCCAGCGCCGACGAGGCCGACTATCTGCAGTTTGCCGAAGCGTTGATCAACGGGGCGAAGGAGGCCAACACGGCCGCCAAGGATCAGAGCTTCCAGAAGTTCACCGATTCGATGAACAAGGTGAACAAGTCCTGCGCCCAGTGCCATGCAAACTACGGCAACGGCTGAGAACCCCGTCGAGTCCGCGCCCGCCACCGTCGCAGGCACAACTCACCGTCGCAGGCAGCACCCGTCGCCGTTGGCTCAGGGTGAAACGAAAGCAAACGTACACAGACGAAGATCAACAAGGTCAAGGTGGGGGATCGCACTTCCCACGATCACCACCTTCCGGAGCCGTGACGCACCATGAGAATTCCCCGCCAGACCATGCCCGCCAGAACCGTGTTGCGAATGCTGGCTGCGACCGCCTTGACCGCGCTCTGGTTTACCAGTGGCGTTCCCGCGCATGCCGAGGTGTTTGAACTGAAGACCGGGCACAAGCTCGAAGGGGACGTGCTGAAGCAACAGGGGGACGTGTTGCTGGTCGACATCGGTGTCGACGTGATCAAGATCCCGCTGTCGCAAATCAAGTCGCGGCGGGCCTCGCAGGACTCCGCCAATCCGCCGTTGCAGGAAAAGAAGCACCAGCTTTACCGGACGGCCACGTTGCCGCGGCGCAGCGTGAAGGACTTGACCGAGAAATTCGGCGAGGGGGTGGTGCTCGTGCAGACTCCGGGGGGGCTCGGTTCCGGGTTCATCGTGAACGAAAGCGGCTTTTGCGTGACGAACTACCACGTCGTCGAAAAGGAAACTCGCATCGCCGTGACGATCCTCCATCGCGGTGCCGACGGGGAATTCAACCGCCGCCGCATCGACGATGTCCGAATCGTCGCCCTGAATCCCTTCTTCGACCTGGCACTGTTGCAAATCCCGGTGCAGAAGGATCTGGCCTTCAAGCCAGTGTTCCTGGCGGCCGAGGATGACCTGCAGGAAGGCGAAGAGGTCTTCGCGATCGGCAACCCGCTGGGACTGGAGCGGTCTGTGTCGCAGGGGATCATCGGCACCAAGAATCGGAATATCAAAGGGCAGGTCTACATCCAGACGACGGCCGAGATCAATCCCGGCAACAGCGGCGGTCCCCTGTTCAACGCGCGGGGCGAAGTCATCGGCGTGACGAACATGAAGCTGCTGTTCGCGGAAGGACTGGGGTTCGCGATCCCCTCCCCGTATCTGAAGCTGTTCCTGGACAATCACGAAGCGTTCGCCTTTGACCGCAACAACCCCAACTCCGGATTCCGCTACCTGGATCCACCGCGTCGCAAGAACGCGGGCGTCCCCACGGAATGAGTGGGCTGTCCGGAAAGCCGCCATCACGAGGGGGTCGGGGGGGTTTTTTATTGCGCGCAATGTGGGTGTGTGGCAGAGTTAGTTATGTAGTGGGGGGGGGTAAAATAAACCCCCCCC
>JANMLE010001234.1:0-2704 GCA_031372385.1 Planctomycetota bacterium
CCGCAGCGCGACTACCTCAGCGACCATCACCAGCAGTCGATGCTCCGCTCGTTGGAGAACGCGCACCGGCTGCTCAGTTCCAAGGATCGCGACGCCTTCGACCTGTCGCTGGAACCGAAGGAGAGCTTCGAGAAGTACAACACCGGCCGCTTCGGACAGGGCTGCCTGCTCGCGCGGCGGCTGGTGGAATCGGGGGCGCGGTTCGTCGAAGTGACGACCGAGTACATTCCGTTCGTGCATTGGGACACGCACGCCGACGGGCACGCGGCCGTCGACCGGCTGCACAAGGAAATCGACCGACCGATCGCGCAGTTGATCCGCGATCTCGAATCGCGCGGCCTGCTGAACCGCACGCTGGTCATCATCGCCAGCGAATTCAGCCGCGACATGATCATTGAGGGGGTGCCCGGCTCGAACGCCCGCGATCAGGCGACCGCGCCGACCGACATTCTGAAGGAGCCGAAGCACTACGGCCTGCACCGCCACTTCACGGGCGGCACGTCGGTGGTGATGTTCGGCGGCGGCGTGAAGCGCGGCTTGCTGTACGGCGAGACTGCTGCGGAACGCCCGTGCCTGGCGATCAAGAACCCGGTCTCAGTCTCCGACATGCACGCCACCATCTTCCTCGCCATGGGGATCAGCCCCAAGACCCGCTTCGACATCGAAAAGCGTCCGTTCTACGCCACGGAAGACGGCAAGGGGAAACCGGTCACCGAACTGTTTTCGTAGCTTTGGATGCAACACGGATGACCTTGTGTGACCTCGTTCCCAAGCCGCTGCTTGTGAACGAGGGAATCCCCAGAGTCACAACCGAACAATCCGTCGCCGTCATGCCAGAGACATGACCGGGACCGAGGGCTCCGACCGTTCCCAGCGGATTGATGTGGCGGATTCAGGGGGGCGACGTAGAGACCCGCGTCAAGCAGCCTGAGCAACCGGTTTCAGCCGGCTCGCGCAATTGCCGCCGGCATGCTGAGGTATTCACGAACCTCAAGTTGCATCCGATCGACTTCCGCGATGAAACCGCTGGACGACAATCGATAGTTCAATGGGTTGGTTTCCGTCTGGCGAAGCAGCGCCAGTTGGTCCTGCAAACGCCGAATTCGGTCAAGAGTCGTCGAAAGCTCGCTGTCATTGTTGATCATCTGATTACTCCAAGATCTCGACGATGCCACGTTGGTGACCATCGCGTTTGGTTTGCCAAAATTCAATCATCGCCTGTTCGCCGCCAAAAGCAGCGGGCCTCCGGAGCCAAAACACGCTGGCACCGAAATGGGAGTCCGCTGTCGCATGATCCAGCAGGAGCAACGCTTCGGAGTCACATGCGGAGGCAGCGAAAGAGTCGTCGAACACCATGAACACGTCGACGTCGTTTGGGACCGGTTGATCCGTGACGAACGAACCAAAAACAATGAAGCGGGCAAGATGTCCGGTGCGTTTGGCGATGCCGTGGATCCGTTCGAGCCGTTGAAACACCAGCCCCCGCTCGCGATTGAAGCGGCCAAATGCGGCGGCGACTTCTTCCAACGTTGAAGCATGGATACCTTTGGGAAGGTCGCCATTCGAGTTCAGTGCCGGGATTGGAATGGATGATTCTCCTCTGGCAATTGCCAGGGCAGGAAGACAGGACGCGCCGCGCGAACCGAAACTTCCGGGCGGCGAGCCGATGAAATCGAACCGCGTCCATCGGCGTCAGTCCTCGTCGCGCAGTTGCGACCACGGGACCGCGCCGGCGGGATCGGCCCGGCGTCGGCGCATCTCCTCAATGAAATCGGCGTCATCGACGCCCGGCAGGTGTTCTTCGTCCCCCATCGTTTCCAGAAGCTGATTGACGATGGACAACCGATCCGACTCGGAGAGTTTAATGGCGGCGGAGACAATCTCCTCGGCGGTCCTGGACATGACTCAACTCCTTCAGCGACGAGTGAAACATCGAACGATCAGAGTCTAGCCACGCAGGCCGGGTGAATCCAAGCGGCCCCATTTCAAATGGCTGTCTCTCCCGGAACTCGGCGGGGTCACGGGGACGTGTCCAACGTGAAGACGCCCCATCGCGTGGCCGGGTCCGGAGCAGAGCGAATGGCCCCCTGAATGCTGCCGATGAGTCACTGGTGAACCGCGATTCACGTTCATCGGGGATCAGGAGGAGACCTGCGGTCGCGCCCTGTGCGGGGTCAGAAGCTCCGCGCACAACACAGGTTCAAAGAGTTCGACAGCGGCGATCGGAGAATGAGCGGCGCGTCGTTCACTTGTCGTCGGGATACTCCTCGCCCCACTCGATGCAGGCGTGCGGTCCGGTGCCCCAAGGAAAGTCGTCGTACCAACCGGGAGGTCCGGACGGAACTGTGCGTATTTCCAAGTTCGATTCGCGTTCACGCAAGCTCGGCTGACCGGGAATACCCCATTTTCCGATAAAGCTCAGCGGCCGATTCCGTTCGTCGCGCCACTCGTTGCTGTTGGCCCGCCGCCAACCGGACATCCAAAAGTTGAGGCCGCGTCCCTGTTCCCGAACGAACGCTTCTTCTTCGGCGGACGAGATTGTCAACAGACGCCCCTGTAACCCGGTGGCCAGCTTTTGTGCCTCCGCAAAATTCATCGCCTTTTCGCTGATGAAGTATTTCCGCCCTTTCCAACTCAGGCACCTCGCGGCAATTTCTTTCGGAGGAAACGTCGAGACGGGCGTCAATGGGTTCCACCAATCATC
>JANMLE010001237.1:0-1092 GCA_031372385.1 Planctomycetota bacterium
GACGAGTTGGACGACAAGTCCCAGGCGGTGGCGACAATGTTCTGCCTGTCGGGGCCGGACATGCCCGACGTCAACGATCAGTTCGAGCGGAGGCATCTGATGTTGAACGAGATGACCGCGACGGTCGGATCGGTGTTCCTCGGTCTGCAACTCGGTTGTGCCGAGTGCCACGACCACAAGTTCGACCCCGTCAGCCAGAGCGATTTCTACCGGCTGCGCGCCGTCTTCGAGTCTGCCGTGCCCGACTTGAAGCGTGACGTCCCCTACCCGCAACTGAAGCAGCAACCGGCCGCGATCCCGGCGCGGTTCTGGATTCGCGGCGACCATCGCCGACCGGGGCCGCGGATCGAAGCGGCGTTTCCTCGCATCGCCAGTCGCAGTGATCTCGGCGACGCGCCTCCCGCCGACACGTCACCGCGGTCGGCGCTGGCCCGGTGGCTGGTGCGGCCGGACAATCCGCTCACCGCGCGCGTCATCGTGAACCGGGTCTGGAAGCATCATTTCGGCCGGGGACTGTTCGACACACCCAGCGACGTCGGACTGCTCAACGCCGAACCATCGCATCCCGAACTGCTCGACTGGCTGGCCGCCGAATTTCAAACCCACGACTGGGACTTGAAGTGGCTGCACCGACAGATTGTCGGTTCGGCCACGTACCGTCAGGCCAGCCGCGCGAGTCGCTCCGATCCCGATTGGGTCCGACGTCTGCAAGCCGATCCCGGCAACACCATGTTCAGCCGCGGCCACCGTCGCCGGCTGGATGGGGAATCGCTGCGCGACGCGATGCTGGCGATGTCGGGACTGCTGACCGACGAGCGCGGCGGTCCCGGAGTCATGCCGCCACTGCCGGACGAATTGGTCGGCACACTGTTGAAGGGACAATGGACCACCAGCCCAAGGCTCGCGGACCACGATCGCCGCAGCATCTATCTGTTCGCCCGCCGCAACCTCCGTTACCCGATCTTCGACGTCTTCGACCGGCCCGACGCCAACGCCAGTTGTGCGGTGCGCAACCGATCGACCACGCCGACGCAATCGCTGCTGCTGCTGAACAGCGCACTCGCGCTGCGCGCCGCCCAGCACTTGGCGGGT
>JANMLE010001238.1:0-2360 GCA_031372385.1 Planctomycetota bacterium
ACCCGCCAAGTGCTGGGCGGCGCGCAGCGCGAGTGCGCTGTTCAGCAGCAGCAGCGATTGCGTCGGCGTGGTCGATCGGTTGCGCACCGCACAACTGGCGTTGGCGTCGGGCCGGTCGAAGACGTCGAAGATCGGGTAACGCAGGTTGCGGCGGGCGAACAGATAGATGCTGCGGCGGTCGTGGTCGGCGAGGCGCGGGCTGGTGGTCCATTGTCCCTTCAGCAGTGTGCCGACCAATTCGTCCGGCAGTGGCGGCATGACTCCGGGACCGCCGCGCTCGTCGGTCAGCAGTCCCGACATCGCCAGCATCGCGTCGCGCAGCGATTCCCCATCCAGCCGGCGACGGTGGCCGCGGCTGTACTGCGCATTGCTGGGATCAACCTGCAGACGCCGGACCCAATCCGGATCGGAACGACTCGCGCGGCTCGCCTGGCGATACGTGGCCGAGCTCACGATCTGCCGGTGCAGCCACTTCAAGTCCCAGTCGTGGGTTTGAAATTCGGCGGCCAGCCAGTCGAGCAGTTCGGGATGCGACGGTTCGGCATTGAGCAGTCCGACATCACTCGGCGTGTCGAACAGGCCCCGGCCGAGGTGATGCTTCCAAACGCGGTTCACGATGACGCGCGCGGTAAGTGGATTGTCTGGCCGCACCAGCCAGCGGGCCAGCGCCGTGCGCGGCGACGTGTCGGCGGGCGGCGCGTCGCCGAGATCACTTCGACTGGCGATGCGAGGAAACGCCGCTTCGATCCGCGGCCCCGGTCGGCGATGGTCGCCGCGAATCCAGAACCGCGCCGGGATCGCGGCCGGTTGCTGCTTCAGTTGCGGGTAGGGAGTGTCGCGCTTCAAGTCGGGCACGGCGGACTCGAAGACCGCGCGCAGTCGGTAGAAATCACTCTGGCTGACGGGGTCGAACTTGTGGTCGTGACACTCGGCGCAACCGAGTTGCAGGCCGAGAAACACCGACCCGACCGTCGCGGTCATCTCGTTCAACATCAGATGCCGCCGCTCAAACTGATCGTTGACGTCGGGCATGTCCGGTCCCGACAGGCAGAACATCGTGGCCACCGCCTGGGACATGTCATCCAGTTCGTCACCGGCGATCTGCAATTGAACGAAGCGGTCGTACGGCAGGTTCTCGTTCAACGCCGCGATGACCCAGTCGCGGTACTTCCACGATTCCGCGCGCACCCGGTCATGTTCAAACCCATCGGTCTCGGCGAAGCGGGCCAGGTCGAGCCAATGCTGCCCCCAACGCTCGCCGTACGCGGGCGACGCGAGTAACCGTGCGACCTGTCGTTCATAGGCATTGAGTGCGGTGTCGGCTTCGAACGCCGCCAACTCGGCAACCGTCGGAGGCAGCCCGATCAGATCGAACGAGAGCCTCCGCAACAACGTCGCGCGGTCCGCTTCCACGGTCGGGCCAAGATCGGATTGCTCCAACCGCGCGAGGATGAAAGCATCGATCGCACCGCGCGGCCAGCGGACGTTCTTGACGTGCGGCGGCAGCGGTCGGACGACGGGCCGAAACGCCCAATGCTCGCGGTCGCTGTCGGTGAGCGGTGTCTCGGCAACGGGACGGATGTCATCGCCGGCGGCCTCCTTGCGAACGACCGGCGCGACTTCCTCCTGGCAGACCGCGATCGCCGACAGCAAGCCGAACAGCACCGCTTGGATCAGGCATCGAAAGGAAGTAGCGGCGGTCATGGATTGTTCGTTGTGCGATGAGTCACGTCACTCTGGTCGATCGCTCGGTCCGTTAAACCCAAAGCGCTAACTTGGCGTTCGCAGATGAAGGTTGACGAGCATTCTTCAGCCCGGAGGGCGGCAGATGGTAGCCCACGGCGTGAGCCGTGGGGATCTTGGGGACGACATCGATCAGCCCGGAGGGCGACACATCGAACGACGTGCCATGATCATTGATGTGTCGCCCTCCGGGCTAATTCGAAAACCTCTCCACTCAACCCACGGCTTGCGCCTTGGGCTACCATCTGCCGCCCTCCGGGCTGAAGAGTCAATCGGCCAAGTGTCAATCACTCAAAAGAAATCACCTTCGCTATCGGGTTTGCGCTGTCGATCTAGGCCAGAATGTCGTGGACGACTTCGACGTCGTCGGTGGGGCCGATCAGGCGCTCGTTCAGGCCGTTGTGGAAATAGGACAACGACTGCGGGTTCAGGCCGAGCAGGTGCAGCAGCGTGGCGTGGAAGTTTCGCACATGCACCGGCTGTGTGGCGGCCCGCAGGCCGACGTCGTCGGTGGCACCGTACGCGACCCCCGGTTTGACACCGCCCCCCGCCAGCCAGACCGAGTAACCCCACGGATTGTGATCGCGGCCCGTTCCCTGTTCGCTCATCGGCATGCG
>JANMLE010001288.1:0-1605 GCA_031372385.1 Planctomycetota bacterium
GAGGTCGAGTTGCGGCGCTCTGCGGAATCTTCGGAACGGGACGACACCGGAACTGCCGAATGATGCGGGCGCGCCACAATCCGTTTGCGACCGAGCATGTCCTGCGGCTGCGCTACCAATTCCGCAATCCGCGCTTTGACCAGTTTCCGCACCAGCGCGGCCGGCAAGGGCTTATCGGGTTGGAAGCGGATCGTCCCTTTGCTGGTGTCGTAGTCCTTGAGATCGTCCTTGAAGGCCGCCACCGTGGTGGAACTCATCAGGTAGAACGCGCAGTGTTTCGCTGTCGCGCCGAAGCCGACCAGCATTCCGTTTTGGCGGAACGCGCAGATCTGATAGCTGATGCACTCTTCCGCGGTTGGGACCACCGACTTGATGGTCTGGCGAAGCTTCTCCAACGCGGCGCGCTGGTCTTCGCTCACGGCGGCCAGGTACTCATTGATGGTCTGGGGCTTGTCGGCCACGGTTAGTGCTCCTGAGGAACCTGTGATGAAGTGTCCGCCGCGATGTCGTACAGCTCGCGCAGGGCTTCACGCAGGTTGCCGTGATGCGCGTCGTACAGGCGGCGAATGTCGGTCGGCGTCCGCAGCGATGCATCTCCGCCAAGGCGGCGCACCAGATCGTCCAGCAGGTCCGCATCGGTTGTACATTGCCTGAGCAACGGCAACCGACCGGCGCGATGCGTGGTGACGATCAGTCCGCCCGCCCGGCGTGTCTGCCGGCAGAAGCGAAGCCAGTTGAACAGTCCGAGTTGCTCGCAGCCGTCGAATAGGATGATGTCATCGCGGGTCAGTCCGGGCTGGACGCGCCGCACAAATTCGACCGGGTAGTCGCGGTCCTGTTCGTTGAGGAACACGGCATGGGTTCGAAATCCCCGGTCTCGCAACTGCCGGCCGAGATCTTCCAGAAGCGTGGTCTTTCCGGACCCGTGCGGGCCGACGATCGCCGCGCGGAATCGCAGCGATTCCAATCGAGCCAACAGCGCCGGCCAGCCGTCACCGCCCGGATTGCGGAATTGGTATCGCAGCCGCAGGACATGCTCGGTCGCAAACGGATTGTGGCGCGCCCGCATCATTCGGCAGTTCCGGTGTCGTCCCGTTCCGAAGATTCCGCAGAACGCCGCAACTCGACCTCGTTCCCTCCCGGAGCAATGGTGATCTCCGTGCGGCACGATTCTCCCGAGGGCAAGGCCACCAGTTCCAAAGCCCACACCAGCGACACCAACTTCCCCGAGAAACTGTACGGGGCCTTCGGCAGCGGCACGTCAATGCGGCGCGAGTCCGACTGGTTGGGACTGTCGATCGTGATCGTCTGCTCGATGCCGACGTCCGTGGTCCCCTTGCCGACGGTGTTCCAGACGACGCGCAGCTCGATCGCATCCGGCGGGTCGGGGAGCGACCACTCGATCGAGACCGGGATCGTTTCCCCCGGCTCGAAACCGGTGCGATCGTCATCAAGTTGAATGGTGAGTTGTCTCATGAATCGTTCTGACTTTCCAAACGACGGACATCCGCGTCCGTCGTGATCTGGCCGCAATCGGTCGCGCAGCTTGGGGTCGGGTGTTCGGTTTTTCGAAATTGGCGGGAAGTCAGTCTCATTTGCAATCCA
>JANMLE010001308.1:0-1324 GCA_031372385.1 Planctomycetota bacterium
GGGCGGAACGGCGGCCGACACCTATCACTTCACGGGGACGACCACGATCAACACGCCGCTGGGGAATGGCTTCAATGTCAACAGCGTCAACGCGGCGGTCAATGTCGACAACCTGATCGTGAACTCGGCGGCCGCGGGGACGCGCGCGGTTTCGCTGACGAGTTCCACCGGCAAGATCACGCTCTCGAATCTGGCCGTGAATGCCACCAACACGATCGGTCTGTACGGCCGCGATCTGACGTCGCTGCTCGTCTCGAACGGGACGCTGACCACTGTGGGCGCGGGTGCGGTCGACATTCAGAATTCGACGATCCAGACGGATCTCACGCAGGTGTCCGTCGATGGCGGTCCGTTCGGCATCCGGCTGGTGAATAACACCGGCATCTTCAATCTGAATGGCGGCAATGCCTTCGCGACAGGTGGCACGATCAAGAACACGACCACCGGTGTGATCCTCAGTTCGACGGGAACGGCCGCGATCAATTGGTTGGATTTGACCTCGAACGTGGCGGCGATCCAGTCGAACGGCAACAACCAACTGACGTTCAACGCGCTGCGGATTTCGGGAACCACGGGCTATGCGCTCGATTCGATGAACGACGCCGTGCTGATGTTCCGGAACTCGGCGCTGGCGAACAACGGCACCCTCGGCGGCGGCACGATCCGGGCTCAGGCGAGCACCGTGGCGACGTACCAGTGGCTGGTCGAGGGGAACGCCATCACGGATCACAACGGCACGCCGATCCTGTTCCAGACGCTGGCCGGGGGCAACGGGGCCTCGCTGGCGACCACGGTCCGTCAGAACACGATCACCGCCGACCGCGCCGGTGCGACTCTGGTCAATGTGAACTGGAACGGACCGCTTTCCGCGGCCGTGATGGGCAACATGCTGAATGCCGGCGCGGCGAACATGACGGGAATCGTCCTGCGCGACCTGTCGGCGACCGATGCGGTCAACGCCCGCGTCACCGGCAATGCGGCGGTGTTTGGCGGCAACACGGGGACGGGCGTGCTGGTCTCCGCCTCGGCCAGTTCCACGCTTCAAGTCGACAACAACCAGGCCGACTTCCGGGGGGTCGGCGGGACGGGACTGCGCTTCAACCTCGGAGGCGTCAGCAGCACCTGGATCTATTCGAACACCATCACCGACGAATCGGGCGGAGCGACGGGGATGCTGTTTGATGCGGTCGCCGCCAGTTCCCGGCTGCAGATCGAACGCAACACCATCAACCTGCTGTCGACCGACCTGACCATGCACCGCGGCATCATCTTCACGACCGTTTCGCCGACGATTCAGTTCGCCGGCGACTTCAACAATCTCGTG
>JANMLE010001332.1:0-1039 GCA_031372385.1 Planctomycetota bacterium
AACCGGCCGTTCGGATTGCGGCGGATGCGACGCAGCAGGTCGCCCAGTTCCTGCTCGATGATCACGCCGCCGATGTCTTCGTGCGTGATGTCGAACTGCTGCAGGAAATGCTCGTCGAAGAAATGCCCGAACGGACCGTGTCCCACGTCATGCAGCAACGCCGCCATCCGCAGCAGGCTTTCGACATACGCGCGCGACGGCACGTTGCGGCAGGAATCGGCGAGTGAATCGTACCAATGGTTGATCGCCATCGATGACAGATGCATGGCACCCAGAATGTGCTGAAACCGCGTGTGCTCGGCCGACGGAAAGACCCACCAGGCGGTCTGCAACTGGTGAATCTGCCGCATCCGCTGGACCCACGGATGGTCGATCACATCCTGTTCGGCGGCCTCGCCCGCCGGCAGCCCCGATTTGGCGATGAAGGGGATGTACCCGTGAATGGGATCGTGTGACAGGCTCTCATTGGCAAAATCGCGGGACATCAGCGGACCTCAATCCAGTCGAACAAATCGGTCTGTCGCACAGGATAACGGAGCCGCGCGAATGCAGACAGGGAAGGTTGTGAATGCCCGCGAATGCGGGTGTGCGTCACGATTCTGGGTGGAGTCCGAAAGACGGTTCATCCAAGTCTGTCGAAGTCGCCGTGGCTCTTGGGCGAGCGGCAGGAATCGGCATACAAGCACGATGCGCAAGCGAGTGAGTGAGTGACGTTTCAGGCACACTCGCTTGCGCGTCGTGCTTGTAGGGGGACAAACATTCATCTGCCGGTCGCCTGACTCCTTCAGAGTCGACAACAACCCGTTCATTCGATTTCACTCAGAATTGAGATGCACACCCCGACGTTCACGCGGCAACTTCGTCTGTTCACCAACCCTCCTCACCGACCAGCGGGACGAACCGCACGCCCCCCAAATCCTCGCGGTCGAATTGGTCCGTCCCGCGCCGAATCACGCGGAGCAACTTTTGCGAATCCCGGTCGTCGCCAACGGGAATCACCAGGCGTCCGCCCAGGCAGAGCTGCCGCATCAAGGCCGGT
>JANMLE010001350.1:0-1910 GCA_031372385.1 Planctomycetota bacterium
TCGGACAGTACACCGCCAGCGGCCGGGGCTTCGGCAGGTCCAGATAGGCGACGTTGTCCGAATCGAGCGAGTCGAACCCGTCGGGCTTCAGGCGCAGTTCGAGCGACACAGCCGCTTCGGTCTTCACCTTGAACACCAGCCTCTCGGCCTTCGCTCTCTCGATCGACAGCGAGTCGGATTTGAAGGGGATGCCGTTCTGCAGCAGCTCGTATTCCGCCAGTGTCTTCGCCTCCTTCGTGGCTTCGATGCGGGCGAACACGTCCCAGCCCGTCTTCGATCGCCGGGCGTTGAAGTCGACGATCCCCACATTCGAGCCACCCGGTTTCATCCGTTGAAAAATCAGCTTGAACGGCAGTTCCAACTCGATGTCCGGCGGCACGTTTCCATCCGAGAGCAGAATCACCGAGTCGATCGGGTACGCGCGGGAGAGCGCCTGCGCCAGCCGGAATCCGTCCTCCAGGCGGCTCGACACGTTGCTGACCTCGACCTGCGCCAACGTCTCGCGCAGCAGCCGCTTGTTGCTGGTGAAGTCCGTCAGCCGCCGGGCCGACGAATTGACCGAGATCAGGCACAACTGCTGATCGGGCAGCAATTCGTCGATGATGCGGCCGACCTTCTCCTTCGCCTCGGCCAGTCGCGACCGGCCGCCGGGCGCATCGAGCGCCGCCATGCTGGCCGACGTGTCGATCAGCACCGGGAGGTTCTGGGCCGGCTGCCCGCCACTGGAGAGATACGGCTGCGTCGCCCCGATGACGAGCGCGCACAACAACAGGATCTGCAGCAACAGCAGCAGGTTTCGCTTGAACTTCTGAAACGGCGAATTGACGCGCTGGTCGCTGATCACCTGCCGCCACAGCGCGAGCGACGGAATCTCCATCCGCGGCCGCCGCAGCTTCAAAAAGTAAAACACGATCAGCGGCACGAGGAGGAAAAACCACCAGGCATTGATCAGCGCAGAGAAGCCGGGAACGGTCATGCCGCTGCTCCCGGTTTGGAGGAATTGCAAATTGAGAATTGCAAATTGCAAATTGCAAATTTGAAGAGAGCCACTGGTCCGGCGTTGTTACCGACTACCGCCTCCATTTGAGATTTGAGATTTGTCGTTTCCGATTTCAAAACCGAGATTTGAAGAATCGGTCGATTCGGAAGTCTCGCTCGCGACGTGACGTCCACTCCTCCCCCAATTTGCAATTTGCAATTCGCAATTACCAATTTGCAATTCCCCCTCTTCACTGAACCCATCCTTTCCGCTTCATCACGTCGAACAGGATCTCGTCGAGCGGCAGTGACGCATCGAGGCAGAGGAACCGGCCGCTGCGCTGGCGGCAGAGTGTGGTGAGATGTTCCTGCAAGCCGTTCAGATGCTCGTGGTAAAACCCGAGCAGATCGCCGACGGACGAGACATCCAGCGTGTGGCCCGATTCGGCGTCGACAAACCGCAGATCGCCCGTCAGTTCGGGGTTCAGTTCGATCGCGCTGAGCAGTTGCACGGCGAAAACTTCCAGCCCCGCGCTGAACAGCATGTTCATCGGCCGGTCCATCGCGCCGAAGGTCAGGAAGTCGGACAGTATTACCACGATGCCGCGTCCGCGATGCTGGACCAGCACCGCCTCGACCGCCTCTTCAATGGGAAAGTCGCCACCCGGCGGGATCTCTTCGAGAAACTTAAAGACCCGCTTCATGCTGATCCGGCCGGTGCAGGGGGACAGGATCAGCGGCGTCTTCCCGGCATGCTGGCAGGCGAACAGGCTGACCTTTTCGATGTTCATCAGGCCCATCACGGCGAAGCACGCGGCCAGTTGCTTCGCCCGCTGGAACTTGTCGCCGAACTGCATCGACGCCGAGGCATCGACCAGAACGACGACGTGCATTTCCTCCTCATGCCGGTACTGCTTCACATACGGCCGGTT
>JANMLE010001355.1:0-1956 GCA_031372385.1 Planctomycetota bacterium
CGCCGCCGCCAGACCCGACGTCTGGGAGATGCGCGACGGGATGTGGAGTTACGCCGACGGTCGTCTCAAACAGTCGATGGTGGGTGCCACCCGCACCGCATTGCGATTGAAGCAACAGCCGCCGCCCGACTTCGAGGCGCGACTCAAGTACGTGCCGACCGGCGGAGAGATGTGGAAGTCGGTGGGGATCAACTTCGATGTCACCGAACAGAACAACGAGTTGCTGGCGTACGTCAGCTCGGTCGCCAGCGGTTCGAAGGCGCAAGTCGCATACAAACAGGGGGCCAACTACGTCTATCCGCCGGAAGCCGCGCTCGCGTTTCCCGTCGAACTGAACACACCGCACGACATCGTGCTGCGGGTGCGCGGATCGTTGGTCAACATGACTGTCGATGGGCAGTACTCGGTCGCCTATCGATTGCCGACCGCCCGGCAGCGCGGAGCGCTGGAGGTCATCACGTTCGATGCAAAGGCCGAGTTCATCGGGTTCGAACTCTTCGAGCTTTCGCCAACCGTGGTTCTTTCCGAGCCATCCTCATCCCCGGCGAACCCGTCGACGCCGGTCAAGCCGGTGGAAGGACCATTGCCGGCCGATCAAGCCCGGCTCGCATTGTCGGTCGCCGAGAAGACTCTTGTTACAGCCGAAGCACAGCCGGTGTCGATCCGCGCCCGGGTCGCCGCCGATCGCGCTCGACTGCAAGAGCCACCCCCATCAGACGTGGCGAAACTCGTTGCCGACGCGGTGCGAGCGGAGCGGCTAGCCGCCGCGGCGAAGGCGGACGAGGACGTCGGCCGGGCGGAGCTTGACGCGTTGCGGGCGGCTGCCGACAAGAAAGCGGACGCCGACAAGAAGCTCGCGGCGGCGCGCTCGGCATTCGATGCCGCGAAGAAGGCGGTCGACACACCGGGCGAGTCGTACACGTCGTTGGCCGGATCGCTCAAGACGCTCGAATCGAATCAGGAGTCCGAAGAATCCCGCCGGAAACCGTTTCCGAAAACGAGCACCGGGCGTCGATCCGCCTTCGCCAAGTGGTTGACCGACGCGCGGCATCCGCTGCCGGCGCGCGTGGCGGTCAATCACATTTGGGCCCGCCACTTCGGCAAGCCGCTCGTGCCGACCGTCTTCGACTTCGGCCGCAAGGGGACGCCGCCGACTCATCCCGAACTGCTCGACTGGCTCGCCGTCGAGTTCCGCGAGCACGGCTGGAGCATGAAGCATCTGCACCGGCTGATCGTGACGTCGAACACGTACCGGCTCGGTTCATCCAGCGCGGGTGCCGCGGCTGAAACGCTCGCGGCCGATTCCGACAACCGGTACCACTGGCGGGCGAATCCGATCCGCATGGAGGCGCAACTCGTCCGCGACAGCCTGCTGCATCTGGCCGGAGATCTCGACCTGACGCGCGGCGGCCCGTCGATCCCGGTCGGCAGCGAATCGCGGCGGCGCAGCCTGTACTTCGTCCACTCGCACAACGAGCACCAGAAGTTCCTGTCGATGTTCGACGATGCCAGCGTGCTCGAATGCTATCGCCGCGCGGAGAGCATCGTGCCTCAGCAAGCGCTGGCCCTCGAAAACAGCCCACTGGCGACGACGATGGCCGAGAAAATCAGTCAACGCATCGCGGCGGCGAATCCGAACGCATCGGACAATGAGTTCATCCGGGCCGCGTTTCTGACGGTGCTCTCCGTTGAACCGACCGAGTCCGAACAGGCCACCGTCATCGAAGCCCTGTCCCGTCTGAGCGAAGCCGCCAAACTCAAGAAACGCCCGAACCCCGCGGCCCAGGCGAGAACGAACCTGATTCACGCGTTGCTCAACCACAACGATTTCGTCACGGTAAGATAGGGTTCGACACGGCAGTTGTGAGAGCGAACGATTGATTGAGATGACTCTCGATGAGAAGGAAACAGAATGGAGATTTCAGTTTTGGTGGAACCAAGTGGCACGAAAGGCTT
>JANMLE010001373.1:0-4707 GCA_031372385.1 Planctomycetota bacterium
CAGCTTCACCTTCAAATGCACCGTGGCACGCTTGATCTTTTTCAACACCGCATCGGGCAGCACCCCCTGCGCCTCGGCAGGCTGAACCATCCCCGGCAACGCGATTCCGACGACGAGCGCCAGTTTGCAAATCGTCGAGACAAAGCGATGCGAAGCAAGGCGGCGAATGTTCACGAAGCGATTCCCCTGGCGCAGACATGGAGCGGAAGAAGGTGAGGCGCGGATGAACACGCTATCCTCACCAGCCAGCCAATTCAACAAGGGCCGTGATGACGTTCCTGCGCGGGGGACAGTCGTCAATGGGTGGTCGGCTTCCGGTCGCTTCTCCACTGCCTTCGGGAGAGAGGGGTCAAGCCATGCCACATCCCAACCCATGAACTGCTTGCCGTTCAATCCGAGTAGGGCCGCGTCGGTGAGGTGGGTGCGGCCAGTGAACCTGGCAACTCGATCAGCCGATGGGCGCTAGCCTGGATGATTCATGACTTGAACCTCGAAAGACACGAAAGTCAGGAGGTTGAGTCGAATGTCATCAAAAGCACTGTGTCGCTTCACGCACGCACTGGCATGTCACACAACCTATTCCATTCGTGTGTTTCGTGGTGGATAATCCGAGCTAACCGCGGGCTTGCCGGAATCCTCCGCGCGAGACCGCATTTCCGTCCCTTCCAGCGCGCCGGTGGAACGGAGAAAACCCCGCGGCAGAAATGAAGAAACCGTCGAGAAAACAAGGGTTTTCCCAACGGTTCAAGGGGTTTCAACGGAGAGGGGGGGATTCGAACCCCCGGTAGGGTTTGACCCCCACGCCGCTTTAGCAAAGCGGTGCTATCGGCCACTCAGCCACCTCTCCGGTCCGGTTTGGACGGATGACATTTATAGCTGCGGCGTGGGCGAAAGCAAGGCTGGGGTGATCGTCCGGCATTTGGGCACGTGTTTCGGTGCCGCACGGTGAGTCGATCCGACATATCCCGCATGTGGAACGCTCCAACCGCCGGAATTCCGGCAGCTTACATGCGAGGCTCACTGCTGCGCGGACGTGCTGCACCACCGCGATTTCACCGCTGGTGGCTCCGGGTCGATTGGAGCTTCAACCAGCTTGATTGCGGCTGCCGGACACTGGCAGCCCCGGCCACGATCGGTCATTCTCTGCGGAGCAACGCCCGTCACGGAAAGGACTGCCGATGGCCGGTTCGACAACCTCCGACAATGATCCGCTGTTTCCAGTGGATGAGCGACCGACATTGATGCAAGAACGATTTTCGTCGCTGTCGGACGACCATCGATCCGCCAGGTCAGCGGTGATCCCCATGGAACAGCCGCCGATTGTCGGCCGTGAATTGACGGCGCTCGTGCTGATCGTCGTTCTCAGCGATGTGACCATCTATCGCGGACAGGGGAGCGCCGGGTTCGCACTGTTTTTCACGGTCGCTCCACTGCTGTTGTGGCTGGGACTGGTTCAACGGCGGTTCCATCGGAGCGGTTGGGTGCTGGCTCCCCTGCTGGGGCTGACGTCGATGCGGCTGGTCTGGTGCGGATCGTCGGCGGCTGTCATTGCCGGGTTCGCTCTGTTGTGCGGGTTGGCCATGGGACTGTCGGGATTGCGTCCGCATGTGTTGCAAGCGGTCGTGTTCGCGGCACACCTGATTTCGGCGGGGCATCGCGGGCTGCACCACTATGCGCGGGCACTCGCCCGATTTAGTCCCAACTTTCTGCGTGTGAATTGGATGGCCGTCCTGCTGCCGACGGTGACGCTGGTGGTGTTCGGTGCCATCTTTGTCCTGGCCAACCCGGATCTGGTGAAGTCGTTCAACAGCGGGCTGACTTGGATCGTCGAGGCGTTGGAGCGATGGCTGGCCAACTTCCAAGCGACCGAAATCCTGTTTTGCATCGGGACCGGCTGGGTGGCGGTCGGGTTACTGAGGCCGGATGTGAAGCAGGTCACAACGACCGGCGAGGCGGTGGAGGTCTCGGTCGAAACGACCAACGCCCCGTTGTACGAGGCGTTCCGCAATACGCTGATCATGGTCATCGGCTTGTTCGCGGTGTACCTGGTGTTCGAGTTCCGGACGTTGTGGTTTCGCGTGTTTCCGCAGGGTTTTTACTATTCGGGCTACGCCCATGAAGGGGCGGGCTGGCTGACGGTGGCGCTCGGGCTGGCGACGTTGTTGTTGTCGGTGATCTTCCGCGGCCGGATCCTGGATGATCCGCGGCTGGCCCGGTTGCGGCTGTTGTCGTGGATCTGGTCGATCGAAAATCTGCTGCTCGCGGTGGCGGTCTTCAACCGGTTGTTCATCTATGTCGGCTTCAACGGCATGACCCGGATGCGCGTCATCGGGCTGCTCGGAGTCGCGTCGGTGGTCGGCGGATTCCTGCTGGTGCTCAGGAAGATCTCGCGGAACTACGAATTCGTCTGGTTGATCCGCCGCCAATTGTGGACGGTCACATTCGCCGCTTACTTGTACGCGGTGCTGCCGGTCGACGCGTTCGTGAACGAATACAACGTGCGCCGCATCCTGGCGGGCGATCCCGCGCCGAGTGTGCAGATCAGTGTGCATCCGACGAGCGCCGAGGGCTTCCTGCGGCTGGAGCCGCTGATCCATTGTGAGGACAGGATCATCCGGCGGGGGATCCGCGCGCTGTTGGCCGAGAAGCTGTCCCGCGCTGAAATCGACGCGGCCAAGCGGCGTGAACGAGGATGGACGGCGTATCAACTGGCGGAGGATCGCCTGCTCGACCAACTCCGCTCCGCCCGCTCGCAATGGGAAAACGACGAGGACGCCGGCCAGCGTGGCGCGGCACTCAACGAGTTTCACGAGTACGCCTATCAATGGTTCTGACGCTCAAGAAAGCGAGTCTTCTTTGGGAGTGCTCCGGGACCAAGGGGCAGCGCCTGAATAACTGTCGGAATGTGGCGAGTAGCAACCGTAGCATGGACGCCTCGTCCGTGCGGCAAGGCGTGAGCATCAGTCGAATCGGGCCGCACGGACGAGGCGTCCATGCTACGACAGTCAGTGATGCACCGATCCCAGCACTTCACGAAGGAAGAAGGACTCATGCCCAAGATCAAGATCGGTCAGATTGGAACAGGACACGCGCATGCCTCCGGAAAGATGGAGGTTTATCGGAAGTCCGACGAATACGAAGTCGTCGGGATTGCCGAGCCGGATGACGCGCTGCGGCGGGTGGCCGAGCGGCAGGCAGCTTACAAGGATCTGCCGTGGATGTCGGTCGAGCAGTTGCTGAACGTTCCCGGATTGCAGGCGGTGGCGGTGGAGACCGAGCCGCGGCACTTGCTGCAACATGCCGAGGCGTGCGTCGATGCCGGGAAGCACGTGCATCTCGACAAGCCCGCCGGCGAATCGCTGTTGCAGTTTCGTCGGATCCTCGACACCACGACCCGCCGGCACCTCTGTCTGCAGATGGGGTATATGTACCGCTACAACCCGGCCGTCGTGCTGATGAGGGATCTGTTGCGAAAGGGGTTTCTCGGTGAGCCGTTTGAAGTTCACTGTGTGATGAGCAAGGTGGTCGATGCCGCCAATCGACTGAGGCATGCCGAGTACTCCGGCGGGATGATGTTCGAACTGGCCTGTCACATGATCGACATCGCCATTGATGTGCTCGGCGCGCCCGAGACCGTGACCCCCTTTCATCAGCATGCCGGACGCCAACAGGACTCGCTGAAGGACAACATGCTGGCGGTGCTGACATATCCCCGCGCCCTGGCGACCGTGAAGACGTCGGCCCTGGAAGTGGAGGGGTTCTCGCGCCGGCATTTTGTCGTGTGCGGGACCGAAGGGACGCTGCACATCGAACCGATGGACGCACCCAAGATCGTGCGATTGGCGCTGTCGAAGGAGCATGGCAAGTATCACAAGGGATACCAGGACGTCCCCGTCCCAAGTTATGAACGGTACGTCGGCGACGCGGCCGACTTCGCCCAAGTGATCCGCGGGGAAAAGATGTTCGACTGGTCGCCGATGCACGACCTCGCCGTGCAGGAAACCGTGCTGAAGGCGAGTGGCTGTCCGACGGACCGGTAGGGCGACGTCGGTCGATGCGTCGCCGAGTCGCGGACCTCGGCGAAGCCCGCCCGCCATTCGTTCAACGGCCTGCGGCCCTTCATCTGTGTACCTCGCGCGCCCTCATCAGAGACGTGCGAGGTTTCAATGCCGCAGAAGCCGGGCGTCAGTGGAATTCAATCTCACGCTTGGGATCGGCGCAGAAACGACTGTCGCGTTGTCGCCGTTCGCACCGCGAAAGGACGACCATTCGCGGAGCGAAAGGCGACAGTAATTGATGCGCCGGTCCTTGGAGTTTCCAAGCCGGTCAGATCCGTCCCATGTCGCACGACAGACCGCCCGCCGCCGGGATGTAGGCCTTTTGGACGTAGTCCATCACCATGCGGTCGGCGTTGAATCGCCAGCCCAATGTCCGCACAGACCGCTTCATCCGGGCGATCCAGGCATTGGGTAGGCCGTCGTCCTCATCGCGGTCGTAGAACAACGGGATCACCTGCTCCATCAGAACCTGGGTCAGCGCCTGGGCGTCGCGATCGTCCTGGACTTCCTGGTTCACGTGCGACCGGCCGCTGCCGATGGCAAAGCCGTTCTGACCGTCGAACGCTTCCGCCCACCATCCATCCAGGATCGAACAGTTCAGGCCGCCATTGAGCACCACTTTCTGGCCGCTGGTTCCAGAGGCTTCCAG
>JANMLE010001383.1:0-2480 GCA_031372385.1 Planctomycetota bacterium
GTCTTGTCCCAACGGACAGTGATGCCGTACTCCGACACGCCGCCGAACCCCGCCAGGATCCGCTCGTCGAGTTCCTGTTTCAGCGTCGAGAAGTCGCTGATCGGCTTGGCCACCGGCCGGCCGCGACCCGTGAGCGAGTCCGAGATTGGTTCGAGCTTCAAGCCGTCGATCCCGACGACGCCGAATCCCTCGTTGGCCAGGAAGTGAGCCAGCGTGTAACCCGCCGGGCCCAAGCCGACGACCATGACGTCGACTCCGTTGTACGGCAGCGCGCACGGTCGCTGATGATTGAGCGGATTGAACCGGGTCAGCAGGCTGTAGACTTCGAACCCGAACGGCAGGCCCAGCACGTCGCTCACGATCCCCGTTTCCGCCTGCGGGATGTTGACCGGATCCTGTTTCTGAAAGATGCAGCCCTTCATGCAGTCGTTACAGATCCGGTGTCCGGTGCCGGGACACATCGGGTTATCGAGCATGATCATCGCCAGTGCCGCAATCGCCGCGCCCCGCTTGCGCAGCTCGTGCATTTCCGAAATCCGTTCTTCGAGCGGACAGCCCGCCAGCGGAATTCCCAACGGATTCTTCTGCCAGCCGCCGGCCTTGTCTTTGAACCCATGCGAACACGAGTCCTTCTCGCGCGGATGACAGATGATGCAGTAGTCGATCTCGCGCAGGTATTCTTTGCGACTCATCCGCGGATCGGTCAGCTTGAATCCGTCGCGCATCCGGCGATGTTCCAGCGGTCCGACGATCGTTTCTTGAAGGTCTTCACGCGGCCGTTCGATCTGCACGAGTTGTTCGTAATCGAGCGTTGCCGGTCGTTGGAACGAGACCCAGCCCTCGATCTGCCGACGTCGCTCGTCCGTCGCGTTCACTTGCACGCACCAATCACCGAGCACCACCAGCGCCTGCTTCACCTTGTCAGCCAGTGTCGCTTCGGTGCGATGGGCGCAGATCCGTTCGGCCAGCGCCAGCTTCGACTCATCGATCACAGCACCCGCATCGGTGGCCGCCGCCGCCCAGGTTTTCTCGCAGTGCAACAACGTCAGGACCGTCTCGGCAAAGCGGATTTCGGGATCGCCGAACGAGGGAACCGGTTCGACCAGATGCCGCACTTCGTCGTCGAGCGACTGGAACGTCGCGTCGTCGCCGACCACCTTGCCGAACTGCTTGAAGACGCGGGTCTTCAGGAAGTCGCCCTTGAATTGGAAGATCTTCTCGTAGTTCAGCGTCTCGTCGGACAGTCGATCGACATCAGCCTGAATGTCGAACAATTGGGCGATGAAGTCGCCGACCTCAGCCGCCACTTCGATGAGCACTTCCGCAGTCTGTGGCTTGGGGAGCGACGGATCGGCCGCCGCCGCGAATCGCTCCGCCAGCTCCGGATCACGGTCGGCGGCATACGTCCAGAATGCCTTGTGCAGTTCGCTGAGGCGGCGCGGTTCATACAGGTCCGCAAACGTGAATCCGGCAAATCCAAGCGCAAAATCGTCCCTGACGGCGTCGTACACGTTGCGGCTCCTGAGATGTTATCGTCCATTGGGCCAGCGCTTGGCAGGCCGAGATTCTGGTTGCCTCGGGACGCATCGTCAAGGCACCTCCCACGCACGTCAGGCACGACAACGTCAGCGCAGTCGCCACGGAACTTCCAGCCCGTGCCGGTCCATGATCAGCGGGTCCGACAGTACCCGCTCGGTGGGACCGTCGGCTTGGACCTTGCCCGATTCCAGCACGAGAACGCGGCTGCACAGGTCCATCACGAAGTCGAGATCGTGCGTGGCGACGATCAGTGTCCCCGCGAACGCGCGCAGGATCTCCAGCAGTTGTCGACGAGCCCGCGGATCGAGGTTGCTCGTCGGTTCGTCGAGCACCAGGATCGACGGTTGGCACGCAAAGATCCCCGCCAAGCAGACACGCTTTCGCTCCCCGGTGCTCAACTCGGCCGGATTGCGGGCGGAGCAATCGGCCATCCCCACGGCGGCCAGTCCGCTTTCCACGCGGGCCATGACTTCTGTTCGATCCAGACCCAGATTGAGCGGTCCAAACGCGACGTCGTCGCGGACCGTGGGACAGAACAGTTGATCGTCCGGGTCTTGGAACAAGAAGCCGACTTGACGCCGGACGTCGTGCAGCCGGGCTCGTGTGACGGCGTGTCCCCGCACGAACACTTGCGACTGGTCGTCCGCCGAAACCGACGGCGCGGGGAGCAGCCCATTGAAATGCATCAGCAGCGTCGACTTCCCGGCACCACTCGGTCCGACAATCGCGATTCGTTCTGAATGCGGAATCGCGCAGGTGATCGCGTCCAGCGCCAATCGCCCATTGGGATATCGAAACGACAGTCGGCGAAGCTCGATCGCGGGCTGTTCGGAAGGCGCCATTCGGTGTCACATTTCTTTCGCCGCGGTCGGTAGGGGGTCGGGGGTGATGGGTGGTGCGCGATATGGGGCGGGTTGTGGTGTGGGGGGGGCGGGGGGGGG
>JANMLE010001392.1:0-4898 GCA_031372385.1 Planctomycetota bacterium
ATGTGGCCCGGACCATCCACGAGCGAAAGCGCGTTTCGTTCTGGTGGACGATGGGGATCAACCAGAGTTACGAGGGAGTCCGCGCGGCGCAGAGCCTGATCAATCTGGCGCTGATGACGGGCAACATCGGCCGGCCCGGAACCGGAGCCAACTCCATCACCGGCCAGTGCAACGCGATGGGCTCGCGATTGTTCTCCAACACCACCGGCCTGCTGGGGGCACGGGACTTCACGAAGACTGAGGACCGTGAGACGGTTGCGGGATTACTGAAGATCGATGCCGGCCGCATCCCGGACAGGAACAGTTGGGCGTATCCCGAGATCATGAAGGGAATCCTGGACGGCAAGATCAAGGGACTGTGGGTCGTGGCGACCAACCCGATCCATTCGTGGATCAATCAGTTGCAGTGCCGCGACATTCTCGACCGCCTCGACTTCCTCGTCGTGCAGGACATGTACTCGACCACCGAAACGGCGCTGGAAGCGGACCTGCTCCTGCCAGCCGCGGCGTGGGGTGAGAAGGATGGGACGTTCATCAATTCGGAACGGCGGTTTGGCGTCATCAAGAAGGTCGTCGCGGCACCGGGTCAGGCACTGGCCGACTTCCAGATCTTGCGGCTGATCGCCAGTTACTGGGGTTGCGACGACCTGTTCCGCGATTGGACCTCCCCCGCCGCGGCGTTCCAGATCCTGAAGCGATTGAGCGCCGGCCGCCCCTGCGACTTCACCGGCATTCGCGACTATCAACACATCGACGAGGCGGGCGGGATTCAATGGCCGTTCGTGGATGCAGACGAGAGACGAGAGGAGAGGGACAAGAGCCAGGCAACGGCTGTTTCAGCGTCTTTGCACTCGACTCTCGACTCTCCGCTCTCAACTCCCAACCAACGCCGCCTGTTCGAGGACGGTCGCTTCTACCATCCCGATGGCCGGGCGAAGTTCCTGTTCGAAGCCCCGCGGCCGATGCCCGAACCGCCGAGCAAGGACTTTCCGTTGATCCTGCTGACCGGACGGGGCACCGCGGCGCAGTGGCATACTCAGACCCGCACCGCCAAGTCGGCGGTCCTCCGGAAGTTGTCTCCCGAATCGATCTACGTGGAGATCAATCCCGATGACGCGACGTTGTACGGGATTCGACCGCAGGACTGGGTCAGCGTCGAATCGCAGCGCGGCCAGATCCGCGCCCGCGCCTTTGTGACCAACACCGTCCAAGCCGGACAGGTCTTCATCGCGATGCACTACGACACCGCCAACCACCTGACCGACGCCGTGTTCGACCCCTATTCGCGCCAACCCTCGTACAAGGCCTGCGCGGTCCGCGTGAGTCGAAAGGCATAGCCAAGGGTCGGCGTTTCGTAGCATGGACGCCTCGTCCGTGCGGCCCACCTGTGATGTCCCTGGAAGGACAGGCAGTCGAGCCGCCTGGTCGTCGTTTCTCCACAGGCGGTTCAAGTCCATCCCGCATGGCTCAATGGGGGTCAGTACGTTTCGCAGCCACGTCCACCGTAACGGTGGCAAGCGTCCTGATGATCTGGTAGAGGTTCTCCCGCCCGCGGAATCTCACTCGCCCCCCAGGAAGCCACCCAGCATGACCCATGACGTTTACGGTGTCGGAAACTCGCTCGTCGACATTCAGGCACGGATTGATGACGCGCTGCTTGCGCGGCTCGAATTTCCCAAGGGGATCATGACCCTGGTGGATGAAGCGGCACAGACGCGGGTGCTGTCGGCGTTGGACGGCGCGACGATCAGCCGCTGCGCGGGAGGCTCGGCCGCCAATACGATCGCGGGGCTGGCGGACTTTGGCGGCCGGGGTGCCTACGCGGGAAAGCTGGGCCGCGATGAACTCGGCGAGTTCTGGTTGCAGGACATGCGCGATCTGGGCGTGAAGATCGAAGTGCCGCAGACCGACGGCAAGACGGGGACGTGCGTGTGCCTCATTTCGGACGACGCACAGCGGACGATGCTGACTCATCTGGGACTCTCGTCGACACTCGGCCCGGCCGACATTTCCGAGGCCGAGATCAAGCAGTCGAAGTTCGTGTACATCGAGGGCTATCTGTTCACCGGAGACTCGACGAAGGCCGCGGCGCTGAAGGCGATCGATCTCGCCAAGAAGCACGGGGTCAAGGTCGCGTTCACGGTCTCCGACCCGTTCCTGATCAACTTCAACCGCGAGTTGTTCTGGGAACTGATCTCCGGGCCGGTCGACTTGCTGTTCTGCAACCTGGAGGAGGCGCGCAGCCTGACGGGGCTGACCGATCCGGTTGAATGCGCGCACAAGATCCACAGTCATGCGGCCGACGTGGCCCTCACGCTGGGACCGGATGGTTCGTTGTTGATGCACGGCGGCACGGCGCTGCCGATCGAAGGGGTCGCCGTTCAAGCGGTCGATACGACCGGTGCGGGGGACATGTATGCGGCCGGCGTGTTGTACGGGATCACGAACGGACTGACATGGAAGCAGGCCGGGCACCTGGCGTCGCATGCCGCCGCCCGCGTGGTTGCCCAGATGGGGGCCAGACTTCACAAAAAGTTTACCGCGGACGAAGTCGCGGAACTGCTCCGGTAGTTACACTGTCGCGCGTCGATCACCGTGCGCCGGACCACGCCATCCCCCGCTGAGCAGGGTTGTCCGGAGCACCCGACAACCAGGAAGTTTTCTCGTGCCGTTGTTTCGATCATCACGTTCGCCGAAGAAGAGAACCGTTGCCCGTCATGAGCATCTGGTGTTCTATCCGTCGTACGGCATGCGGACTCCGGACGGTCTCGGCTGGACGCTGGTGGTGCAGGGAAGCGTGTTCGATCCCCGCATCTCGTGGCTGCGCCGGAAACCGGTGTTTGCCGTGATCCGGCGCGTCTTGCGAATGGACCGCACCGCGGAAGAGTACTTTCGCAATCGCATGCGCCAGTTCCTGATGTTCGGGCTGCGCGGACGATTCGTCACCATCCGAATTGGTGACCAGGACCGGCTGATCGGCGAATCGGACTACATGGGCCTGTTCCGCGGCGAAATCACCCTGACCGATGCCGAAGTGGCGCAGATCCTGCCCGGCATGGCGTTGCCTGGCGAGTGGCTCCCGTATCGGGCGATTCTGCACGAAACCGACGACCGCGTGATCCCGGGCAAACTGCAATTGATCGAACCGACCGGCGTCTCGATCATCTCGGACGTCGACGACACCATCAAGCACAGCAACGTTCGGAACCGGGGGGATCTGTTCCGTAACACATTCACCCGGACGTTTGTTCCCGTCGCCGGCATGCCGGAACTCTATCGGGATTGCGCGTTGGCCGGGGCCGCCTTTCATTTCGTGTCGGGCAGCCCGTGGCAACTGTATGAACCGTTGAGTGATTTTCTGCGGGAAGAGGGCTATCCGGCGGGGTCGTTTCACTTGAAGCGGTTTCGCATTCGGGACAGCGCGCGGAAGATTCGCCGATCCCCGCAAAAGGCTTACAAGCGGGCGGCGATCGAACCGATTCTGGCCGCCTTCCCGCAGCGTCAGTTCGTGCTGATCGGCGACTCGGGCGAACAAGACCCCGAGATCTACGCCAGCCTGCTGCGCGATCGCCCGAAGCAGATCGCCGGAATCTTCATTCGCGCGGTTCGCGACGAGACCCGCGCCGCCGAACGATTTCAAGCCGCCTATGCCGGACTCGATCCGCACCGCTGGATCGTGTACCGCGAACCGGCCGAAATCCGCGACCAAGTCGCCAGCCTCGTGCGCGGCACACCGTGATTTGGGACCAGACTCGGAGTGCGGCAACTTATCGCCGCGGTCTGTTTCCGATGCAGCCGAAGTGGATCGACAGCCTGTTGAAAAAGGTGGGACGGACGCCTCGTCCGTCCGAAAATCACGGACGAGGCGTCCGTGCTATGGGTTCTGCAACAGACGGATATCGGCTTAAAAAACGGCGCGGCGAAGATCCATGAATGACACGAGCCGAGACTCTGTGGTCCCGGCTCATGTTCGTTCAGTCTGTCAGGGTTCGCCGACCGAAGTCACTCGGCGGGCGGTTGTCATTCGTCGTCGGTCGTCACTGCTCGATCTGCTGCAGGGCATACAGAATCGCTGATTGCAGTTCCTGGTTCGTGGTCGAATCGGCGAGCTTTCGCAATTCACCCCCGGCACTCTTGGCGAAGGGACCGATCTCACCCAGGGCATAGACCGCGCCGACTTTCACCTTCACGACCGGATCGCGGGTGGCCTTCAGCAAGGCATCGACGGTCTCCTGCGACTCGGGAGCCAGTTCGGCCAGCGAGTACGTCGCCAACCAGCGGATGTTCTCATCCTTGTCGGCCAATCCCCCCAGCAGGGTTTCCAGAGCTTGGTACGACCACCGGTCATAACGGATCAGCACTTCCGCCGCGTGCAACCGGACATAGCCGTCCCGGTCATTCAGGCTTTCGGCCAGAGTGGAGAGGGCGTCTGCCGCTTGCGGTCCCATTTCAGCCAGCACGGCCGCCGCGAACGACCGCAGTCCGGGATCGGTCGACTTCAGCCCGTCCACCACGGTCTGAACCGCATCGGGGGGAGACGCCTGCATCCGGGCCAGCGCCAGCGCGGAATGCGTCCGGACAAAACCATCCTTGTGCTTGAGCAGTTGGATCAGCGCGGGAGCGGCCGCCTGGGCATCGGGCCCCATGCGACCAATCCGATGGATGCCGCGCTTCAAGCCCTCGGTGTCGCCCTCTTTCAGTCCGCGGACCAACTCACGCAGCTCACCCTGCGCGTCGGGACAGAGACTGAGCAACTCGACGGAAGCAGGACCTTCTTCCGCCGCGCCGCGGGCCGGAGCAGGCTCCTTCAGCGTCTTCCGCATCGTGTCGCGAGCGTCATTGGATTCCCGGTGAATTCCCGCTCCTGTTTCCGCGGTCGTCGATTTCACGGAATCATC
>JANMLE010001416.1:0-6500 GCA_031372385.1 Planctomycetota bacterium
CACCCCCTGTCGCCCCGGCTCCCCCCGCCGGGTCCGGGCGCTACCCGTGTCCCCACCGGTGGGTTAAATTTGGGGGTGTACCCCCCCCCCCGTTGTTATTCCCCCCCCCCGGCGGCCCGGGGGGGGCCCCCCCGGGACTACGGGAGCGGGCGGCTCACTTCGCGTAATCGGCCGGCTTCTTGCCCTTGACGAAGCCGTTGAAACCGAACTTGGTCGGCTTGAAGTCCCCCACGATCGACACGTTCGACTTTGCGGGGAGTTTGTCTTCCAGGCCGAGCGTCCAGTAGGCGGCGTTGATGATCAGCCGGCGGGTTCCCTCGGCTTCCAAGTCTGTCGCCGCGCCCATCGTCGTGCAGAACACACGGGCTTCCTTGCCGGCGGGGCTCTTGTAGAGCTTCGTCCACGCGACGGGCATCATCGGTTCATTCTTCTTGCCGGCAACGCCTTTTGATGACGACTCCAACGTTTCAGTCACTTCACCCAGCAGCAGTGGAGTGCTCGACTTGGCGAGATCGTCGATGACCACGGTGTACACGTCGGTCGGGCCGAAGACGCTGCCCGGTTCGATGCCACGCAGGATGGGGTGACGTTCCTGGCCAGCCACCACGATCCCGCGGGTTCCCTCCTTGCCGTGCTGACCGTGATGGTTCACCCATTGCTCGCCGAGCACCTGCTTGCCGAAGCCGCCCTTCCAGCCCTCGGCATTGCTGCCGTTGCTGTAGCGCGCGTACGTGCCGCCGCCGTTGAAAGCGTGCGTCGCGGTGCGCAGGCCGATGACCGGCTTGCCGGCTTCGACGTAGTCGGCGATGTGCTTCATCTGGTCATCGGGCAGGTGGCGAAACCGCGTGGCGATGATCATCAGGTCGGCGGTTTGCAGGGCTTCCAAGCCGGGGATGTTGTCTCCCTTGTTCGGGTTGATTTCGCCGTTGGCCGGATCGATGGGGAACAGGACGGTCGTCTTGAAGCCGTGATGCTTGGACAGGATCTTCGCCAGTTGCGGCAACGCCTCTTCCGAGCGGTACTCCTCGTCGCCGCTCACCAGCACCACATGCTTTCCCATGCCGGGGCCTTCGCCTCCATCGAACTTGATCCACAAATCATCGGCCCGAGCCACGCTCGACAAACCAACGACCGCAGCCACGGCGGCAAACAACGGGAGAACTCCAATCAACTTCATCATCGGTGAGATCCTTCCAGGTGAGGGGGAGTGATTCCGCGAAACGTCGTGGCGGAAAGCCTACCAAGGCGACTGAATTGTTGCGATTGAACGGGCGCTGTGGGCACGTTCCGTCGTGGTCAGGAGGCGACGCCACAACAAGAGAAGCGGTGAAGAAAGGAAAGCGGTGATGAATCCCCGCAGTCCAAGATCAGACGAGGATTGGCAGCAGCGACGATGAGCGGTGCTGCACTTCGCGGGTCACGATCTGGCCGAGCAGTGTCGTCGGGGAGCAGTCGTCGATCTGGATCGTGGCGAGTGACCCGGCCAGGCGCGGGTTGCCGTTGAAGACGACGATGCGGTCGCAGGTGGTGCGACCGGTCAGTTGGACGGGACCGGTGGCGGAAGCCGGATCGCCGCGTTTCAGTTCGTTGCGGCTAGGGCCTTCCACCAGAACTTCGACGTCGCTGCCGATGAAGTGCGCGTTGTCCTCGGCGCTGATCTGGTTCTGCACGCCGAGCATCTCGTTGTTGCGGTGCTTCTTCACATCTTCGGGAACGTCGTCGGCGTGCAGTTCGAACGCCTTGGTTCCGGGACGCGGGCTGTACTTGAAAATGAAGCTGTTCTTGAACCGGAACTCGCGGATCAGGTCGAGGCTCTTTTGATGGGCCTCGTCGGTTTCACCGCAGAAGCCGACGATGAAGTCGCTGGAGACGGCGGCGCGGGGGAGCGTCGCACGGATGCGCGACATCATCTCGCGGTAGTCTTCGACGGTGTAGCCGCGTTTCATTCGCTTGAGCATCTCGTTGCAACCCGACTGGGCCGGCACGTGCAGATACTGCGCGCACTTGGGCAGGTCACGCACCGCCTGCAGCAGGTCGTCGGACATGTCCTTGGGAAAGTTGGTGACGAACTTCAACCGCAGGATGCCGTCGACGTCGTGAATGTGTTCGAGCAGATCCGACAGCCGGAACAGCCGGCCGTCCTGCGTGTGCTTGTAGCTGTTGACGGTCTGGCCGAGCAGCGTGACTTCCTTCACCCCTTGGTCGGCCAGCACCTGGACTTCATGGCGGATGTCTCGCGGCGGACGGCTTTGTTCGGGACCGCGTGTCATCGGGACGACGCAGTAGGTGCAGAACTTGTCGCAGCCGATGACGATCCGGACGAAGGCTTGATGCGGAGTCGGCCGCATTTCGGGTTCCCGCAGCGGATCGTAGCTTTGGAAGCTGTCACTGACGGCGGCCCGGCCCCCTTCCTTGCGATCCAAGCTGACGGCCAGCGACCGCTCGCGGTGCGCGCGGGCCGAGTCGATCAACCGCGGAACTTCCGCCAACTGACCGGTCCCGACGACCAGGTCGACATGCGGTGCCCGTTGAAAGACCAGCTCCTGATCCTTCTGCGCCATGCAGCCCAAGACACCGATCACCTGATTGGGCCGTGCCTGCTTGCTGAACTTCAGTCGGCCGAGCGCGGAATAGATCTTGTGCTCGGCATGCTCGCGCACGCTGCAGGTGTTGAAGAGGACGGTGTCCGCCTCCCCGATGTCGTCGGTGAGGCTGTATCCCTCTTTGCGCAGTGCTCCGACGACGAGTTCGCTGTCCAGCATGTTCATCTGGCAGCCGACGGTTTCGATGAACAGTTTGCCGTTGTGGGATGTCGTCATGGGAGCGGCCGGGGAGAATTGGTTGGGAAACGAAATCTGGGTCTCTGCCATTCATATTGAGAATAGAAGAGGAGACCTTCGGTCAGCCGTTTCGGCGGGGTCAGGAGACCCGCGCCGAACAGACCGTCAAGAAATTCGGCGGAGAACCGGAAATCATCACTTCCCCGTTCAGCGAACGCGTTCAATGTACTCGCCCGTCTGGGCGTTGATCCTGATCATATCGCCCATTTCGACGAACGCCGGAACCTGGATCGTTTCTCCGTTTTCGACGGTGGCGGGTTTGGTCAGGTTGCTCGATGTGTTGCCGCGGGCGACGGTTTCAGTATAGGTGACCTTCATCACCGCCTGGGCCGGTGCGGTCAGGCCGATGGGGAGTTCACCCCAGAACAGGACGACGCAAACGGCGTTGTCCTGCAGGAACCGGGCCTGATCACCGGCGGCATCCGTGGCAATGGTGAACTGTTCGAAGTTCTCTTGGTCCATGAACACCAAACCGGTGGCATCCTTGTAGAGGAACTGTCCTTCGCCGTTGCGAACATCGGCCGCTTCCAAGCTGTCGCCGCTCTTGTAGGTCCGGTCGAGCATGGTTCCCTTGATCAGGTTCTTCAAGCGGCACTTGTACAGGGCCTGTCCCTTGCCGGGCTTCACGAAATTCACTTCCAGCATGTCGTAGGGCTCGCCGTCCAAGATGATCTTGGAGCCCTTGCGAAAGTCGCTGGTATTCAACTGAGCCATTGGTCTTTCTCTCTGCCCTTCGATAAATTGAGCGGATGCACCGGGCGATTCGCTGTGAAACGTCGTGAATTGCCGAGCACCGGAGAATAACAGACGGTTGTTCGTGTGGGAATCGTGACTGCTAAAGTCTGTTGTGCCAAGACCTTTTACCAAGTCTGACGAATCTCAGCAGCGGCCCCCTCTCTTCCAAACCGTGCTCGCGACGACGACTGACCGCAATCGAGGCCGCTCCGCGTGATCCAATCCTCCGCCGTTTTGAATCGAAACTCTGACACCCCGGCTGGCGACCCGACTTGGCACGATTCACTGGCGGCGGCGATTCGAGATCCGGCAACGCTGCTTGAGCGGCTGGGGTTGCCCGATTCGCTGCTGGAACCGGCTCGTAGTGCGGCGCGATTGTTTCCGGTGATGGTGCCCGAAAGCTACCTGCGTCGCATGCGGCCGGGTGATGTGAGCGACCCGCTGTTGCGACAAGTCCTGCCGTTGGGTGAAGAGTTGCTGGAGACACCGGGGTTCGTACACGACGCCGTCGACGACCAGGGGGCGAGAACCGCGCCCGGCCTGCTGCAGAAGTACCAAGGCCGCGCCCTCATGATTCTGACGGGGGCGTGCGCGATTCACTGCCGGTATTGCTTTCGTCGCCACTATCCCTATGGCGACGAACCGAAGCGGCTGGACGATTGGGAACCGGCGCTGCGCGCGATTGCAGCCGACGAGTCCATTCACGAGATTCTGCTGAGCGGTGGCGACCCGTTGATGGTGCCAGACCGAAGGCTCGGTGAGTTGCTGCGTCGCCTGGAGGCGATTCCCCATCTGCGGCGGCTCAGAATCCACAGCCGGTTGCCAATTGTTCTCCCGAATCGCGTCTCGCAGGAACTGGTGGAACTGCTGACGACATCGCGTCTGACCCCGATCATGGTCGTCCACGCCAACCATCCGCGGGAGATTGTCGGGGACTGCTCCGCCGCGCTGCGGATGCTGGTTCGGTCGGGCATCACCACGTTGAATCAGGCGGTGTTGCTGCGGGGAGTCAACGATTCCGTCGAGGTGATGCAGCCGCTTTGCGAGCGGCTGATTGACCTCGGCGTGATGCCGTATTACCTGCATCAGTTGGATCGCGTGCGCGGCGCGGCGCACTTCGACGTCGACGAGGCGGTCGGTCGGGAATTGATCACCGAATTGCGCCGGCGGCTGCCCGGATATGCCGTGCCCCGCTTTGTGCGCGAAGAGGCGGGCTGGCCACACAAGCGACCTCTGGAATAACAACGTGATGGAAACCCGTAGCACGGACGCCTCGTCCGTGAGCTTCCAAGAGTATCCAATTGGGATTCGCTCGGATGGGATTCGCTCGGACGAGGCGTCCAAGCTACGTTTTTCAACGGGCCGAGAAGAGCCCTACCGACCCGTCACCAGTTCGACCTCATACACCTTGGGCCAGTTCTTGCCGGTGACGAATAGCCGGTCGCCCGCCTCGTCGTAGGCGATGCCATTTAGGACATCCTCCTTGCTGGTCCGCTGCTTTTCGGGATAGAGCCCCGAGAGATCGATCCAGCCGGTGACTTCTCCGGATTCGGGCGAGATCCGGGCGATGCGGTCGGCATACCAGATGTTGGCGAAGATTTCGCCCTTCACGTATTCCAGTTCGTTGAGTTTGTCGACCTGTCCATTGGGCCCGCGGACTCGCAGCCGTTTGACGACATCGAACGTCTTCGGGTCGAGGAACCTGAGCAGCGACGTCCCGTCACTCATGATCAGCCGTTTCCCATCGTGGGTCAGTCCCCAACCTTCGCCGGAATAGCGAAACGTGGTGACCGGTTGCATGGTCTTCAAGTCGTAGACGAGCGCGATTCGATTCTGCCACGTCAGTTGGTAAATGCGGTCGTTCAGGACCGTGACCCCTTCCCCGAAGTAACCGGGATCCAGCGTGACGGTCGACTCGACCCGGCCGGTCTTCAGGTCCACCTTGCGGAGCGTCGATTCGCCCTTCTTGCCCGTGCCTTCATACAGGTGGCCGTTGACGACCACCAAGCCCTGCGTGAACGCACCGGCGTCGTGCGGGAATTCGGCGACGACGCGGTATCCGGTGATCCCCTGCTGGCCTCGCTTGAGTTGGGCGGCGATGGCGAAACCCATCACACTGACGGCCACCACCGCCAACACCGAGATCCACCCGGCGCGAAGCGTGAGCCACCGACCTAATCCCGATTGTGCAGGCCGACCATCCATGACGTCACTCGTCCTCGAATAAAGGAAGCCAAGATTCCGGCGTCAGAATCGACGAAGATTCTGTGGATACATTGACGCGATGCCGGTCGCAAGTCCAGACGAAGCGGCTGGTTTCGACCGGGCGGCAAGTCGCCCGACAGTCCTTCAATTTGTCGGTCACAGCGGCATGCATCCATCGGGATCAGCCCGTCCGAATTGACACTTTTCGCCCTATCCCTATAATCCGCTTCACTATTTGAACCCCGCCTTCGGTTGCCGACCGCGGCGCAGAGGGATCGGGAATTCGCGGTTTGACTGCAAAGGGACACGCTATGGCCGGGAAGGTTTTGGAATTCACGGACGCCAATTTTCCGACGGAAGTACTGACCTGCCAAGACCCTGTATTGGTGGACTTCTGGGCTCCCTGGTGCGCGCCGTGCAAGGCGCTCGCACCGGCGATTGAAGCGTTGGCGAACGACTTTTCCGGTCGCGTCCGCATCGGAAAGATGAACACCGACAACAATCAGGCGACGCCAAGCGAGTACCGGATCAGCGGAATTCCCACCGTGATCCTGTTCAAGGGGGGACGCGAAGTTCAACGCTTTGTTGGAATGACACAGAAGGTGGCGCTGTCGAAAGCGCTCGAGGGTCTGCTGTAAGAGGTCGTCCAGAAAGCCGCCGTGGCCAGGGGGTCGGGAGTCTTTTTCATGCCGCACAGTCTCGATTTGAACGAGGTTGTGC
>JANMLE010001426.1:0-1295 GCA_031372385.1 Planctomycetota bacterium
GCCCTGCCCGGTAATGAAGCCGACAAGCGATTGCCCGAGTCCGCCACTCAACAGTTGACTCAGTTGCGAGCCGAACAGGATCGGCGGAAGAAGGAATCCGACGCGATCCAGATTGCCACTGCACATTCATTGATGGACACCACTGGACGCGACTTGAAGATCTACCTGCAAGGCAATCCCGCCAAACAGGGTGACGTCGCGGTGCGATCGCTCCCCGTCGTGCTGACCGGTGGCGAACGAAAGCCGCTGTCGGGCAAGGGGAGCGGCCGGGCCGAACTCGCGCAGGCCATCACGTCGCGCGACAATCCGCTGACCGCGCGCGTCATCGTCAACCGCGTCTGGCGCGGCCATTTCGGAGTCGGACTGGTCCGCACGCCGAGCAACTTCGGCCAGTTGGGCGACCGACCGACGCATCCGGAATTGCTCGACACGCTGGCCGTGCGGTTCATGGATTCCGGCTGGTCGCTGAAGTCGCTGCACCGCGACATCATGCTCTCGGCCACGTACCAGCAGAGCAGCGCCTACCGGCCGGAGGCGGGCGAAGTCGATCCCGAAAACCAGTGGCTGTGGCGGATGAACCGGCGGCGATTGGAAGTCGAACCGTGGCGCGACGCGATGCTCGCCGTCACCGGGGAACTCGATCGCACGATCGGTGGACCGCCGATCGATCTCGCATCGGGAGGCAACCACCGCCGGACCGTTTACGCGTTCATCAGCCGGCATCAACTGAACGACCTGCTGAGACTGTTCGACTTTCCCGACCCGAACATCACCAGCGACCGCCGCAGTGTCACCACCGTGCCGCTGCAACAGTTGTTCGTGCTGATCAGCGAGTTCCTGACGCAGCGGGCGAAAGCCCTGGCCGCGCGGCTGAACACCAACCGCGAAGCAACCGACGACGCCAAGATCAAACTCGCCTTCGCCTCGATCTACAGCCGTCCTCCGACCGGGGATGAATTGAATCTGGGTCTGGCGTTCCTCGGTTCCGCAGTCCCCGGCACGGGCGGCAATGGCCTGTCGGCGTGGGAACAATACGCGTTGGCGTTATTGGGGACGAACGAGTTTTCCTTCGTCGATTGAAGTCTGTGTCGATTGAAGTCAGCACCGGTTCGGAACTACGAACGAGGAATCCCATGCATCATCAATCACTGGCCGAAGAAACCGCGAAGTCGTGGACCGCTCCGCTGACGCGGCGCGACATGCTGCTCCGCACGGGGACCGGCTTCGGAATGCTCGGGCTGGGGAGTCTACTCGCGCAGCAATCCGCCGGCGCGGGGACGGCCGCCGATGCGGGC
>JANMLE010001428.1:0-1660 GCA_031372385.1 Planctomycetota bacterium
GCCCGCATCGGCGGCCGTCCCCGCGCCGGCGGATTGCTGCGCGAGTAGACTCCCCAGCCCGAGCATTCCGAAGCCGGTCCCCGTGCGGAGCAGCATGTCGCGCCGCGTCAGCGGAGCGGTCCACGACTTCGCGGTTTCTTCCGCCAGTGATTGATGATGCATTTGATTCCTCGTTCGTATTTTCGAGTCTGTGCTGAATTGGACTGAGGGCTGATTTGGACTGCGGCAATTCATTGCCGCTTTCCTTTCTCACGTCATGACTACTTTTCGAAAGAACCAGAGATTCAGTCGTCTTTGCAAAATCGCCGGGCAAGAACAGAAAGGAAAGCGGTGATGAATCCCCGCACTCCAAAAATGGAAGAAGTCGCGCCGACTTCAACCGACGCTGACTTCAATCGACAAAGGAAAACTCGTTCGTCCCCAACAACGCCAACGCGTATTGCTCCCACGCCGACAGGCCGTTGCCGCCCGTGCCGGGGACCGCGGAACTGAGGAACGCCAGACCCAGATTCAATTCGTCCGCCGTGGGGGGACGGCTGTAGATCGATGCGAAGGCCAGCGTGATCTTGGCAGCGTCGGTTGTGTCGCGGTTGGCGTTCAGCCGCGCGGCCAGGGCTTTGGCCCGCTGCATCATGAACTCGCTGTTGAGCACGAACAACTGTTGCAGCGGCACGGTGGTGACGCTGCGACGGTCGCTGGTGATGTTCGGGTCCGGGAAGTCGAACAGCCGCAACAGGTCATTCAGTTGATGCCGGCTGATGAACGCGTAGACCGTCCGGCGGCGGTTGCCACCGGATGCGAGATCGATCGGCGGGCCGCCGACGGTCCGATCCAATTCACCGGTGACGGCGAGCATCGCATCGCGCCACGGTTCCACTTCCAGCCGCCGCCGGTTCATGCGCCACAGCCACTGGTTTTCGGGATCGGCTTCACCCGCGTCCGGCCGGTACGCGCTGCTCTGTTGATACGTGGCGGAGAGCATGATGTCGCGATGCAGCGACTTCAGCGACCAGCCGGAATCCATGAACCGCACGGCCAGCGTGTCGAGCAATTCCGGATGCGTCGGTCGGTCGCCCAACTGGCCGAAGTTGCTCGGCGTGCGGACCAGCCCGACTCCGAAGTGGCCGCGCCAGATGCGGTTGACGATGACGCGCGCGGTCAGTGGATTGTCGCGCGACGTGATGGCCTGAGCGAGTTCGGCCCGGCCGCTCCCCTGGCCCGACAGCGGCTTTCGTTCGCCACCCGTCAGCACGACGGGGAGTGATCGCACCGCAATGTCACCCAGTTTGGCGGGATTGCCTTGCAGGTAGATCTTCAGGTCGCGTCCGGTCGTGTCCATCAGAGAATGCGCGGTGGCGATCTGGATCGCGTCGGACGCCTTCTTCAACTGATCCTGAAAGGCTCGCAACTCCGTCAACTGTTGAGTGGCCGATTCCGGCAGCCGTTTGTCGGCTTCACTGCAGGGCAGGGCGAGCAGGCCCTTGTCGTGCAGCATCTCGGACAAGAGTTGGGCGTCGAGCCGCGCCTGCTGCCGATCGGTTTCATTGCCCGTGGGATCGACGGATTTTTCCGCCGCTTTGACGAACGCCACGTTCTCGCCAAATTCGGCGAACAAGCGATCGCGCTGCGGCAGTTTTGTTTGGACGAGCGTCTGCAATTC